>DAIESZ010000120.1 GCA_027346035.1 Propionibacteriaceae bacterium | reverse complement strand
ATCTCGACCTCGCAGGGGATGCGGGTCCAGTGCTCGATGGCGTACTTCGCGACCATCCCGGCGTAGAAGGCGGTGCCGCAGGCGACGATGACGATCTTGTCGACCCGGCGCAGTTCCTCGGGGCTGATCCGCACCTCGTCGAGGATGAGCTCACCGGACGTCGAGTAGCGCCCCAGCAGGGTGTCGGCCACCGCGCGCGGCTGCTCGTAGATCTCCTTGCGCATGAACCAGTCGAAGCCGCCCTTCTCGGCCGCCGCGATGTCCCAGTCGACGTGGTAAGGGGTGACGGCGGTGGCCGGAGATCCGTCGAGGTTGGTGATCTCGACGCTGTCGCGGGTGATCTCGACCACCTGGTCCTGCCCGAGTTCGATGGCGTCCCGGGTGAACTCGAGGAACGCCGCGACGTCGGATCCGAGGAAGTTCTCGCCGTGACCGACCCCGACCACCAGCGGGCTGTTGCGCCGGGCGGCCACCACCCGCTCGGGGTCGTGTGCGTCGATCGCCACGAGGGTGAACGCGCCGTCGAGCCGCGCTGCGACCGTGCGCATGGCCTCCGCCAGCGGGGCGCCGGCGTCCACCAGATGCCCCAGCAGTTGTGCCGCGGCCTCGGTGTCGGTTTCGGAGACGAACCGCACGCCCTCGGCCTCGAGTTCCGACCGCAGGGTCGCGAAGTTCTCGATGATGCCGTTGTGCACGAGCGCGACCCGACCCGATTGGCTGAGATGCGGATGCGCATTGGTGTCGCTGGGACCTCCGTGGGTGGCCCAGCGGGTGTGCCCGATGCCCTGGTGGGAGGCCGGCAGCGGATTGTCGGCCAGATGCGTGTCGAGGTGGGAGATCTTGCCCGACTTCTTGCGCGCCTCCAGGACGCCGTCGTGGCCGACGGCGATGCCGGCGGAGTCGTAGCCTCGGTACTCGAGCCTGCGAAGACCGGAGATCACGACGTCCTGGGCACTACGGTGGCCGATATAGCCGACGATTCCACACATGGCAAGAAGTGTACAAACGAAATGCGCGTTTCTCGAACCGACTGGCGTCTTGGCTCGTCAGACGCGTGTTCGAGTCACTCCATGCCGATCGAGAACATCGCCTCGAGGTCGTGTCGCGAGTACGTGCGGAAGGCGACATGGGTCTCGGTCGAGCGGACGCCGACGACCTTGTTGATGGCCTCGGGCACGACCTGAGCCAGGTCGTCGTGATTGCGCACCCTGACCAGCGCGATGAGATCGATCTTGCCGGTCACCGAGAACACCTCGCTGACGGCCTCGATGTCGGCGATCTTCTCGGCCACCTCGGGGATACGGTCGACGTCGGCCTTGATGAAGACGATCGCGGTGATCATGCTGGGCTCCTCTCTCGGATGGGGTCAGCCTAGTGCCGCGGCGATCGGCGACCGGGGACGGATGCTCCGGCAGCGGCACTCCGGCTAGGCGCCGGGCCCCGGGCGGCACGCCGTGGGAGCCCAGCCCCACAGGCTGGACACCGCCGCCGGCAGGCCCACGGCGGCGCAGTCCTTCGGACTGGCGAGGCCCACCGCGTACACGGTCCACGAACTGCTGCCGCTGCTCTTGCGGAGCAACAGGTAGGAGCCGTTGTCCTGCACCGACACCTGGGCGGGGATCGACGTCGATGACGGTTCGAGCGCGGTGCCGACCCAGGTGTCGCCCGCGGCGTCCAGGGCGACGTATGTTCTCCCGGGCATGAGCCCGCTGTAGGCCGTGACCGGCAGCCTGTTGAAGGCCGCCGCAGTGGTGAGGATGTCGCGGGTGAGGGCGCTCGTGAGGCTCAGCCGGGTCGCCGGTCCCGGAGTGCCGGACGGCGACGAGCCCGAAGCAGCCGAGGACGCCGCAGACGCGGCCGAGGCCGCCGGACTCGCCGCCGCGACCGCCGACGTCGACACCGCGGATCCGGACCCGGAGGCGCCGGCGTCGGAGGCCTGCGTCGACGAAGCCGTCACCCCCGGGGCGGATGTGTCGAGTTGCGAGGGGGCGACGCGGGCGCAGCCGGCAATCACCATCACCCCGACCACCATGGCGGTCCCCACCATTGCACGGCCCACGAGTCCGGGTTGCTGCCACCCCACGGAATCCCCCTCGGGTTTCGGTCGGGCACCCCCGCGACCGCACCCGGCGGTGCGACGAGCGGTGCGCCTGATGGACAGATCGTCGCACACATGTGACGCTGGCCAGCGGAGGCACCGGCTCCCACACGCCGGTGGACGACTGTGACGGATGCCGCGCCGACTCTGGCTCCCCGGGACGACGACGACCCCCGGGGACCCTACATCGAGTTGTCCCGCGCCCAGTGGATCGACCTCGCCGACCACACCGACATAGATCTCGATGAGGACACCCTGTCGAGGCTACGCGGCCTGGGCGACCCGACAAGCCGGGAGGAGGTCGCCGACATCTACACCCCGCTCACCCAGCTGATCCACCTGCACATGCGTCACACCGGTCACCTCTACCGGGCCAACAACGCATTCCTCGGACTCTCGGTGCGACGCACGCCGTTCGTCATCGGGGTGGCCGGGTCGGTCGCCGTGGGAAAGTCGACCACTGCCCGGCTGCTCCGCGAACTGCTGTCCCGCTCCCCCGGTCGTCCGAGCGTCGAACTGATCACCACCGACGGCTTCCTGTACCCCAACGCGGAACTCGAGCGCCGAGGGCTGCTCGGGCGAAAGGGCTTCCCGGAGTCGTACGACCGGCGCGCCTTGTTGTCGTTCGTCATCGACGTGAAGTCCGGCCTGCCCGAGGTGAGCGCCCCGGTGTACTCACACATGATCTATGACATCGTGCCCGACGAACGGGCGACGCTCACCCACCCCGACATCCTGATCGTCGAGGGTCTCAACGTGTTGCAGCCCGCGCGCGTGCGCGCCGACGGCACGACCGGACTCGCGCTGTCGGACTTCTTCGACTTCAGCATCTACGTCGACGCCGACGAGAACATCATCCGGCAGTGGTTCCTCGACCGGTTCCTGCAACTGCGCGAGACGGCGTTCAGCGACCCCCGCTCGTACTTCACCCGCTACGCGCGGCTGTCGGACGCCGAGGCGATCGCGACCGCGAACAGCGTCTGGGACGAGATCAACGGGCCGAACCTGCGGATGAACATCGCCCCCACCCGGGCCCGCGCCACCGCGATCCTGCACAAGGGGCCGAACCACGCCGTGCAGCGGGTACGCATCCGCAAGATCTGAGGCGCGGCCCGGACCGGAGGCGCGACCCCGGCGCGTGAGCCTTACCCTAGGGGCCATGATCCAGCAACCGGCTCGCGCGACGATCTACGACGTCGCCGACCGCGCCGGAGTCAGTCACCAGACCGTGGCGCGGATGCTCCGCGGCGAGACCGTGCGTCCCGAGAACCGCACACGCATCGAGGCGGCCCTTCGAGACCTGCAGTACCGGCCCAACGAGGAGGCCCGGGCACTGGCCCGCAACCGGTCGAACCGGATCGGCGTCCTCGGCGGTCACATCGCCGACGGCGCACCGGCCAAGATCCTCGCGGGAGCGGCGCGAACGGCCCGCGAGGCCGGGTTCGTGCTGGACGCCGTCGCCTTCGACCCCGATGAGGAGGAGTCGACCCGGCAGGCCGTCCGCGCGCTCGAACGCTCGCACCTGGCGGGCCTGCTCGTCATCGCCCCCACCGACCTCGTCGTCGGGGCCCTCGACCTCACCCGACTCGGCGTCCCCGTGGTCGTCGAGTCCACGATCGTCGACGACCGCCGGCCGGAATTCAACACGTCGATCGCCCTCGCCGTCGAGCACCTCTGGAGCCTCGGCCACCGCAGATTCCTGCACGTCGCGGGTCCGCAGAACTGGCCCTCCGCGCGCAACCGCCGCCGAGCCGTCGACGACGCGCTCACCCGGCACGGAGCCCGCTTCGCCACCGCGTTCGGTGACTGGAGCGCGGAGTCGGGTGCCCGGGCGGCGGCCGACCTGCCCGCCGATGCGACCGCTGTGGTCTCCGCCAACGACCTCATGGCGCTGGGTGCCATGAGCGCCCTGTTCGCCCGTGGACTCGATGTGCCCCGCGACGTGAGCGTCACCGGATTCGACGGCGACCCGGACGCCGCGTTCTGGCGTCCACCGCTGACGACGGTGGCGATCGACTACGCCACGATCGGCAGGTACGCGGTCCAGTACCTGCTGAGACTCATCGACGGCGGGGCCGAGCCCGCTCCGCTCGAACCCGCCCGGTTCGTCGCGCGAGAGAGCACCGCGCCGGCGGTGGGCGCGCTCAGCGCGGCCGTGTAACGATCCGATCAAGCTCCGGCCGATCCGCGGGTCGCCTCTTGACAAGAGTCCCGCCATCGGAGAATGTTACCGGTAACAGTTAGCGGTAACAGTAACGGAGACTCAATGACGAGCGAGTGGGACGACGGCCGGATCCGGTTCGGGGCCGCCTATTACTACGAATACCAACCGAGCCAGTCGCTGGACCGCGACCTCGACCTCATGCGGGACGCCGGATTCAGCGTCATCCGGGTCGGCGAGTCGGTCTGGTCGACCTGGGAACCCCGTAACGGGGAGTTCGACCTCGACTGGATGCAGCCGATCCTCGATGGCGCGCATGCCCGGGGCATCGACGTGATCCTCGGAACCCCCACCTACGCCGTGCCGCCGTGGTTGTTCACCCAATACCCCGAGATCGCCGGACAGGGCGCCACCGGCGTCCGCCACCCCTGGGGTGCGCGGCAGGAGGTCGACATCACCCACCCGGCGTTCCTGTTCCACGCCGAACGGGTGATCCGCCGGATCGTCGAGCGCTACGCCTCCCACCCCGCGGTCATCGGGTACCAGGTCGACAACGAACCCGGAGTGATCCTTCTCCACAACCCGGCCACGTTCCGCCGGTTCGTCGACGGGCTCCGTGACCGCTACGGGGACGTCGACACGCTCAACCGCGAGTGGGGACTCACCTACTGGTCCCACCGGATCTCCGCCTTCTCCGAGCTGTGGACCCCCGACGGCAACGCACAGCCCCAGTACGACCTCGCCTGGCGCCGGTTCCAGGACGAGTTGGTGACCGAGTTCATCGGTTGGCAGGCCGACATCGTGCGCGGGTACGCCCGGTCCGACCAGTTCGTGACGACGTGCATCGCCTTCGACCGCCCCGCCCTCAACGAGGCGCGGATGGCCGCACGGCTCGACGTCACGGCCTCCAACCCCTACTACGCGATGCAGGACCACCTCGACCGGACGAAGGATCTCGAGCGCCCGACTCCGTGGATCCGTACCGGCGTCCAGGGGCTGCTCGAGCTCGCCGACCGCAGCTACGGCGTCCGGGGGGAACGGTTCCTCGTCACCGAGACCAACGCCCAGTCCATCGGCGGCAGCTCGCACAACCTGCCCCCCTACCCGGGGCAGCTGGTTCAGGCCGGCCTGGCCCTCGTCGCGCGCGGCGCCGCGATGGTCGAGTACTGGCACTGGCACACGCTGCACTACGGAACCGAGACCTACTGGATGGGGATCCTCCCCCACAGCCAGCAACCCGGGCGCATCTACCGCGAGGTGGCGCAACTCGGGTCGATCCTCACCACCCTCGGTCCGACGCTGCGAGGCTACGTTCCGGACGCCG
>DAIESZ010000200.1 GCA_027346035.1 Propionibacteriaceae bacterium | reverse complement strand
CCCCTAGCGTGACCGATGTCATTTCAGGGGGTCATCCACAAGATGCGGCCCCCTCCTCAACGGAGAGGAACATCGATGTCTTTTGCCTTGTCGCGGCGGCGCAGTGCCGTGGTGGCGACCGCCACCCTGGCCGCGCTGCTGGCCACCTGGGGCGGTTCTGCCCTCGTCGACCACGAGGATGAGCCCGCCATCAGTGCGCGTCTGATGGAGAAGCTGAAGCCGGAGCAAGGCGCGCCGGGTGACGAGTCCCACGAAGCCGGTACGGCCGCGGAGCAGTATGCCCAGGCCAGGACCGCTCCCGGCATCGTCATCCCGGGCGCGTACACCGCGGCATGGTCCTCGCTGCAAGGGCTCCCGCGCACGACGGGCTCGTGGACCCATGAGACGACAAAGCCCTACAACAGCGACGACCCGAACTACCGGGAGTACTACCACTCCAACTCCAGTGGCGGCGCCGGCCTGGTGAGCGGCCGGGTGACCGGGCTCGCGACCCTGCGGGGTCAGGGTGTGAACGGCACCGATGTCGTCTTTGCCGGCGGCGCCGACGGCGGCGTGTTCCGCTCCGTCGACGGAGGCGCGCACTGGACGCCGATCACGTCGGACCTGCCGACGCTGTCCACCGGCGACCTCGAGATCGCCCCCGACGGCGCTCTCTGGTATGCCACCGGTGAGGCCAACACGGGCGCCACCTCCTACGTCGGCACCGGCCTCTACCGGCTCGCCGACCCGGTGTCCTCCACCGCGTGGCACCGTGTCGGCGGAGCAGAGCTCGAAGGCACATCGATCAACAAGGTCCGCTTCGACACCCAGGGCCGGGCCTATGCCGCGACGTTCCGCGGCATCTGGCGCCACTCATCGACCACCGAAACGGGCTCGTGGCAGCTGGTCTACGCCCCCAACCCCGACTACCTGCCCGGCGGCAGCAAGGCGAACGACCCCACCGCGCCGTACCAGAACATGGTCAACGACGTGCTGCCGAAGGGCTCGACGGTCATGGCCAGCGTGGCCTGGCGGGGCGGCGCCACCTACAACGGGTTCTACGAGTCGCGCCGCAACGGCGACGCCGGCACGTGGTCGAAGGTCAACCCCAACGGCGCGCTGAGGGACGTGGGCATCGGCAACGCGGAGTTCGCGATGTCGGCGAACGGCACGCACCTCTACACGGTCGTCGAGTCCACGACGCGCTATACCTACACCGCCAACACGGTCCTCGACGGGGTGTACGACTCGCCCTCGGGCTCCATCGCGGGACCCTGGAACAAGATCGCCGACTCGCAGAAGCTCGCCGCCTCCGGCTCGGCCCTGAAGCTCTACCGGGGCTACCGACCGGGCGTGCAGGCTTGGTACAACAACTTCATCACCGTCGATCCTGCTGACAGCAAGCACGTCTTCGTCGGCCTTGAGGAGGTCTACGAGACACGTGACGCCGGGGTGAGCTGGAAGACCGTCGCGCCCTACTGGAACTTCTCCTTCGGCTGCTGGAGCTGGGACGACGCGAAGAACACCTGCACCAAGCCGGCCCCGCACTCCGACCAGCACTCCGTCTCGATCGCCGGCAACCGCGTCTACATCGGCAACGACGGTGGCGTCTACGCCCGCGCCATGGACGCCGGTTATGACCGGTACGGCCATGGGATCGGCTGGACGGAGCTCAACCCCGGGCTCGACACCCTGCAGTACTACTCCGTCGGGGTCGGCACCGACCCGAAGGGCAACCGGGTCATCAGCGGTGGCCTGCAGGACAACGGCCAGTCCCTGTCGATCGACGGCCAGGACACCATGGTCTCCCCCTTCGGCGGGGACGGCGGCATCACGCTGGTCGACCCGCGCGTCGGTCAGGGCTGCAACATCGTCGCGGAGTACGTGTTCCTCTCGATGGCCGTGACGAACAACTGCGGCCGGTCCCAGGGCGACCCCAACGAGACGCCCCGCGCCATCCGCGACATCGCTCCGTCGGACCCGAGCCCGCGGTTCATCGCGCCGTTCAGTGACGACAGCACCAACCGTGACAGCTGGATCGCCGGTGGGCGCTACGTGTGGATGCAGCACCAGGGCTACGCCATCAAGGACGCCTCGGCGTGGGCCAACGTGTTCGACAACGGCTCGGGTCACTCGACGACTGCGGTCGCCCTCCAGGGCGGCGTCGGCTGGACGGCCTGGTGCGGCTCGTGCGGCGAAGCCGCCTTCGCGCGTGGCGTGTCGACGAATGCCGGTGGCTCGTGGCACCAGGTGACCCTGCCGAGCGGCGTACCGAACCGGTACATCTCGTCGATCGCCATCGACCCGCGCGACGCATCCGGCAAGACGGCCTACCTCGCGTTCAACGGGTTCTCGCGGAAGTTCACCGAGGGCCCGGGGGCCGGCTACGGCCACGTGTGGAAGACCGCTGACGGCGGAACGACGTGGTCCCAGGTGGGCGAGGGCGTCCTGCCCGACGTGCCGGCCGACAGCCTCGTCGTGACGGCGAACGGCCAGCTCGTGCTCGGCACCGACCTCGG
>DAIESZ010000199.1 GCA_027346035.1 Propionibacteriaceae bacterium | reverse complement strand
GGTCACGGACCCAGCCGGGCCGATCGAACTCAGTAGTGGTCCGAGTTCGCCGCCGGTGCCGCAACCGAGATCGAGGATCGCGCTCCCTTCCTCGGCCGCGAGTCGCTCGACCGCCAGCGACTTGTACGCCTTCGCTGCGGGGGTGCGGGCGGCTCGGATCAGGTAGTCCGTCGGCCGCTCGGTCTCGAATGCCCGCGACGCGGGGTCGACCGGGATCGCTACGCGCTGGCCGCCCGTGGAAGACCTGTCTTGTCTCGCGGCGCGGACGCGGATCCGCCGCCCGAGGTTACCTTCGTTGACCATCGCCCTCCTTCACGGCTCACGCATCCACCGGTTCGCCGCGAGGCGAGCCGTTGACCGTGACCGACTCGGGTCACGCGCGTTCAGGGAAGGCTACCCAAGAAGGTTCTTGTTACCTAGATTCTTAATGCATAGAGTCTCCATCTATGGGGAAGGATCGAATCAAGGGGAACCTGGACCTTCTGCTGCTCGCCGCCCTCGCTCGGGGACCGAAGCATGGTTACGAGCTCGTGGCAAGCATCCGAGAAGGCAGCGACGGCGAATTCGTCCTGGCCGAGGGGACGGTGTACCCGGCGCTGCACGCTCTCGAGTCACGCGGTCTTGTCACCAGTTCCTGGCAGGTTGTTTCCGGACGACGTCGCCGCGTCTACGAACTCCAATCGGCTGGGCGTGCCGCGAGAGATCAGCAAGCGGCCGAGTGGCGCCGATTCGCCATCGGCATGAACCGAGTGGTGGGAGACCTGTCGTGACCAGCGACCGCATCGACGCCTACCTCGACGACCTGCTGGACCGACTCGAGGGCGCCCCGAGCGAACGTCGGCGCATCCTTGCCGAGGTCGAGGCGCACCTGCGCGACTCCGCCGAGGCGTTCCTGCACCGCGGCCTGGACGCCGACACCGCGCAATCCGCGGCCATCGCCGCCTTCGGCGACGCCCCGATGTTCGCGAAGGCGTCGAACCGCCGTCGGCCGGCCCAGGTGCTGGCCGCCTGCGTCCGGGCCGCCGCACAGCTGGGCGCCTACGGCTTCGCAGCCATCGGTGCCGCCACCCTGCTCGCCCGGGCCCTGACGCTGGTGACGTCGACGCAGTGGGTCTACGGCGCCCCCGCCGGCTACCCGTTCACGGCGGCCCAGTGCGCGCACTGGCTGGCGGTCCAGCCGGGCGCGAACACCTGCGGCACGGCCGCCGCGTTGGAGAGTTCCGACGACTCCTTCCTCCTCATCCTCGCCACCGCGATCCTCGGACTCATGATCGCCGGGATGATCCTCGGCGGAATGCGGCTCGCCCACGGGCGCCGGGGCCGCGCCATGTCGCGCCTACCCGGCAACGTCATCGCCGCGATCGGAGCCACCGCATTCCTGGGGGCCGGCCTCGCGCTCCTCGCGGCCGGGGCTGTCCAGGGCCGCAACCGCGTCGCCTGGGGACACGGCGTCCTCTACGCCGACGGGGCGGTCGCACTGATCTTCGGACTCGTGTTCCTCGGCCGATTCCTCCTCACCATCCGCCCCGTCCCCCTGGCCGCCGGGTGAGATGCCCTCACCGTCGTCAACGGCCCCGCTGAATTCCGCCCCGGGCCGCTGAGCTCACCGGAGAACTCGCTTCCCAGCGGGCAGTGAGACCGGAGGACGGCGCTACGCGGTGCCGTCGCTTCGGGGCAGCGTTGTCGCCCCACGAAGCGGCGACAGCAGAGCGACGACCGCGGCAGCCGTGAAGACGAGGATCACCCCGACCAGGGCGATCGGGTCGCCGACGGCCCCAACCACGGCACCGGCGGTCAGGGCTCCGATGGCGGCGAGAGTTCGGTTGGCTGAGCGCCTCGTCGCGTTGGCGCGTCCGAGCAGTTCGTCAGGGGTGAGTGTCTGCCACAGCACCTGCTCCGGGGAGTTCTCGAGGCCCATGGCCAGCCCTTGGAGGGCGAGGGCGACGAACAGGAGGACTCCGCCCGCGCCGGTCGGGGTTGCCACGGCGACGAGGAGCCAGGCGAGCGGGTAGACGAGGCGTGCCGCCCCGATCGCCCGTCCCGGTCCCAGTCGCATGCTCGTCCGAGGGGCGAGCGAGGCGCCGGCGAGGGTGGCGAGGCCGAAGACCGTGAGCAGCAGGCCGTAACTGAGGGCCGAGAACGCGAGGACCCGCAGGGCGAGGAGGGACAGCACGGTCATCGCGGCACCCTTGGCGATGAACCAGACGTGCGTCGACAGGGCCAAGGGGCCGAGGGTGGGATGGCGGTACGTCCACCTCAGGCCCTCACGGATTTCGCTGCGACGGGTCGCTGGGGCACGCGTCGGTCGAGGCTCGTCGACACGGATGCCGGCGTTGAGGGCGGCGTCCACGAGGTAGCTGATCGAATCGACGGCGATGGCGACGGGCGCACCGAGCACGGCGACCAGGCCCCCACCGAGAGCCGGCCCGAGGGTTTGCGCGGCCGCGTCGGTCTGGTCCAGGCGGGCGTTGGCCGACAGCAGTCGCGTCGGGGAGACGAGGCGGGGAAGCAGCGACTGGCTCGCCGCGAACCCGAACACCGAGAAGGCCCCGAACGCCAGCAGCGCGATGACCAGCATCCAGACCTGCAGGACGCCGAGCAGCCACAGGATGGGAACGCTGCCGAGAGATACCGCCCGGCCGACGCTCGCCCACACGAGCAGCGTCCTGCGCCGCCACCGGTCGGCGTACACGCCGGCGATCAGCCCCAGCAACGCGTAGGGCACGAACTGCGCTGCGTTCACGACACCGACCTCGAACGGCGTGGCCGCAAGCAGCTGGACGACCAGCACCGGCATCGCGACCCCCGTGACCGCCGTGCCCAGGGCGTTGATCGTCGCGGCCGCCCAGTAGCGCGCGAACGCGGTGGGACGCGTGGGTCTGGCCGCACCACCCATCCCCCACCTCCTCGCACCCGGTGCAGTGGACGCTAGCGGAGCGCAACCTCCGCGCGCCGCCTCTGCCTCTCCGCCGGCCCCTCGCCGGGCGCAGCGGGCGAGACCACCCTTGCCGATCGTCATGTCGCACCCCGGGCCGGGCAGGCTGCCTATGATGCCCCTCGGCGGCACGGGCACCCGACGCCCCGGCTGCGGGTTCATCCCGGAGCAGCCATCGACCGAAGGAGCGAGGGATGTCTGTTCTTGACAGGTTCGGCCTGGCCGGGAGGACGGCGGTCGTCACCGGAGCAACCCGGGGCCTGGGTCGGGCGTTCGCGCACGCCCTCGCCGGTGC
The DNA here is from genome assembly GCA_027346035.1 of Propionibacteriaceae bacterium. Taxonomy (GTDB): domain Bacteria; phylum Actinomycetota; class Actinomycetes; order Propionibacteriales; family Propionibacteriaceae; genus JAJYQH01. Next base: position 116 of record DAIESZ010000199.1, on the reverse strand, counting down.
GGGAGCCAACATCGTGATCGTCGGCCGGGACGCGGAGGCGGCCGCGGGGGTGCAGGCCGAGGTCGCCGCCCTCGACGTGGGGGCCGAGGTGGTGATCGCGGACGTGACCCGGCGTC
>DAIESZ010000118.1 GCA_027346035.1 Propionibacteriaceae bacterium | reverse complement strand
ACACTCCCGCCGAACTCTCCGAGGTGCTCGGCCTGGTGAGCGTCACCCGCTGGGCTCAGCCCACCCGGAGCGCCCGGCAGGCCAGCTCCGCGAGCAGCAGCGACCCGTCGGCGATCACGTCGTCGTCGAAGACCGCATAGGCCGAATGGTTGAACGGTGCGCGGACCGGGTCGGCGTCCGCGGGCACGGCCGACAGGGCGATGAACGCTCCCGGCACCTCGGCCAGCACCCGGGAGAAGTCCTCGGATCCCGTGAGCGGACGGGTCCAGGTGATCGCCCGCTCGGCCCCGAACAGGTCGCCGACCGCGTCGATCACGGCCTCCGCCCGATCCGGGTCGTTGACGGTGACGGGGTACTGGCGGCGCATGTCGACCTCGACGCTCACCCCGTTGGACGCCGCGATGCCGGCCATCGCCTCGGGGACGACCCGGAACAGGTGCTCCTGCTGCTCGGCGCTGAACGTGCGCAGGGTGGCCTCGAACTCGCCCGACTCGGGGATGACGTTCGACCGGCTGCCCGCCTGGAGTCGGCCGACGCTGATCACCGCCGGGTCGAACACGTCGACGCGGCGTCCGATCACCCGCTGCGTGGCGAGCACCATCTCGGCCAGGGCGGGCACCGGGTCGGCCGCCAGGTGCGGGGCCGACCCGTGGCCACCGCGACCGGTGACCGTCACGTGGATCTCGTCGGAGGCGGCCATGATCGGGCCCGGCTTCGTGCAGAAGTGTCCGTGCGGTTCGAGTGCCGAGAACACGTGGATCGCGTAGGCCTCGTCGGCGCGGGGTCCGGCGGCGTCGAGCACACCCTCCTCGATCATCACCGAGGCTCCGTCGAAGCCCTCCTCGCCCGGCTGGAACATGAACACCACGTCTCCGGGCAGCCGGTCGCGATGCTCGCACAGCGTGCGCACGGCCCCGACCAGCAGCGACATGTGCAGGTCGTGCCCGCAGGCGTGCATGGCACCGTTGGTGCTCGCGAATTCGAGGCCGGTGAGTTCGGCGACCGGCAGCGCGTCCATGTCGCCGCGCAGCAGCACCACCCGGCGCTCGTCGGACGCCGCCGGTTCGGCCGTGCCGCGGAGCACCGCGGTGATGCCCGTGCAGCCGCGTCCGAGGGTGATCTCGAGCGGCAGGCCGTCGAGTGAGTCGAGCAGCCGCCGCTGGGTGTTCGGCAGGCGGAGACCCACCTCGGGAATCCGGTGCAGGTCGCGGCGCAGGGCCACCAGGTCGGGCTCGATCCTGGTCAGGTGGTCGCGCAGGGACTCGGTGAGGGGCATTGGCCACGCCTTGTCGTCGAGGGTCCCGACCCGCTGCCGGGACGCCGTGATCACCCTAGTCCGTGGGTCGCCGACGCGAGGTCGGGACCCGGTCAGCCGGCCAGCAGCCGCCAGGGCATGGGCAGCTCGCCCGCGTGACCGGAGCCTGGGTGTGCCTGGATGATGTTGGGGCCCGGCAGGCCGGCGAGCCGCAGGTAGCCGACCGGCTGCGCCCTTGACTGGCCGAGCCGCCCGAGGCTCACCCGCACCCCCCACGCGCCGGGGGACGCGGTGAGCTCCGCGTGGGCGAACACCTCGTCGATCCGCGCGGGACGCTCGGACGCGACGACGTCGACGGTCATCACACCGAGCGGCGTCGGGACGCCGAACAACCGGGCGATGCCCCGGTCGCCCTTGCGCTTGCGCAGCCGCAGCCCCGACGAGTTCAGCCTGGCCACCAGGTCGGGGCCGGTGGTGGGCCGGGCGCCCGCGGCGACGACGGCGTCCCACAACCTGTCGGGCACGTCGTAGTGGTCGCCGTCGAAGGCGCGCGGCGACACGCCCGCGGCTGCGGCCACGCGGTGCAGTTCGCCCACGCCGGTGTCACTGATGAGGTGCGAGTAGTGCCGCCCGTGCGCGGGCCAGACCGGCGGATCGATCCACACGCCCATCGGTTCCTCCCCCGTAGTCGCACGGCCAATGACAGCTTCGGGATCCCAGTTCCCGCCGCTGTGACGAGCCTAGACTGGCGACATCGTCCACCCGCGACCGTCAAGGAATCCCATGCCCATCGCGCCAACCCTGTCGGACCGTCTCGCTGCGCTGGGGGTCCGAGTGCCAGACCTGCTCTTCCCGGCGTCCGACGTCGACCTCGAGGCATGGTCCGTGGTGGCCTGCGACCAGTTCACCAGCCAGCCCGACTACTGGGACCACGTCGAGCGGATCGTGGGCGAACGACCCTCCACGGTGCGCCTGGTGCTGCCCGAGGCCCACCTCGGGCGGCGCGACCGTGACCAGCGGGTGTCCGCGATCAAGGCGAGCATGGACGACTACCTGGCCCGGGGCGTTTTCGAGCCGCGTGAGGCCACGATGGTGCTGGTGCGCCGCGTCGACTCCCATGGGCACACCCGATGGGGGCTGCTGGCCGCACTCGACCTCGAGATGTACGACTGGCGGCCAGGCTCGCACACGCCGATCCGGGCCACCGAAGACACGATCGAGAGCCGGATCCCGCCACGCGTGCAGGTCCGCCGCAACGCCCCTCTCGAGGTGTCGCACATCACCGTGCTCGTGTCGGACGCCGCCCACCGTCTCATCGAGCCGCTGGCGGCGTCCGTGGCCGGTCGGGAGATGCTGTACGACACCCAGCTCATGCTCGGCGGCGGCCGGGTCACCGGCTGGGCGATCGACCGGCCTGGCGACGTCGAGGCGGTTGCCGGTGCGCTCGAGCAGTTGGCCGAGCTCGACCCCCACGATCCGCTGCTGTTCGCCATCGGCGACGGCAACCACGGGTTCGCCACCGCGAAGGAGTGGTGGGACGAGCTCAAGGCCACCCTTTCCGAGTCCGAGCGCGCCACCCATCCGGCGCGGTTCGCGCTCGTCGAGATCGAGAACATCCACGATCCCGGCCTGAGGTTCGAGCCGATCCACCGGGTGCTGTTCGGGGTCGCGCGCGCCGACTTCGACGCGGAGATCGCCTGCCACTGCGCGGACGCCGACGTCGAGGACGTCGAGCCTCCGGAGGTCGCCGGTCTGGCCGACGACCAGAGCTCAGGGCAGCGTTTCGGACTCGCCGACGCTGACGGAGCGACGATCTACACGCTCACCGACCCGGAGGGTCCGATCGCGGTCGCCACCGTGCAGCGGGCGATCGACGCCCTTGTCGCGGCCGAGATGTGCGAGGTCGACTACATCCACGGGGCCGACGTCGCGGCCGAACTGGCCTCCGAGCCCGGCAACCTCGCGGTGTTCCTGCCCGAGTTCGACAAGTCCACGTTCTTCGACGCGATCAGGGCCGAAGGGACGCTCCCGCGCAAGACGTTCTCTCTGGGGGACGCCGCCGACAAGCGCTACTACCTTGAGGGGCGGCTTCTTCGCTGAGGTTCCGGGTGGGTGGCCGTCCGTCGCCCGGTGACAGGGTGCGTCGTCCTGTGGCGTGTCGCACCAGCGGTGCGACGGCCGCCTCAAGTGGCCGGATTGAGAGTCGACGCCGGTTCAGGTGGTGCGACCATCGAGTTGCCGCAGCAGGCCCACCCGACGCCGGAGCAGCCAGAGCCCGTAGCCGGCGGCCAGCAGCCCGAGCGCGAGATTGAGGGCGCCGTTCACCAGCAGGTCGGGGATCGCCACCCCGGAGTCGTCCCCCGGCGCCGCTGCCTGGATGGTGTTGACGAAGTCCATCAGGAAGTGGACGGCCACCACCGGCCAGATCGTGCCGGTCGCCAAGACGACCGCTCCGAATCCGATGCCGATCCCGAACGTCATCAGCACCTGCGCCGCCACCGTGATCGGGTGGCTGTGGTTCAGCAGGTTCACCACGTGCAGCAGACCGAACAGTGCGGCGGAGCCGAACAGTGCAGGTCGTACTCCACGCCTCAGCAGCACCCGGATCACGACGCCACGGAACAGGCCCTCCTCGCCGAACGCGACGGTGGCGACACCGAACGCCCCGACCGCGAACTTCCACGCCGGTGCATCGGCGAGCACCGGACCGAAGATCGCCGGGAACGCGGGCAGCAGGAGCAGCGGCAGGGCAGGAACCATCCGACGCCACGTCGGAGGCGTCCCGAACCCGGCGGCGCCCCACAGCCGCCAGGCGCTGAGGAACACCGCAGTGATGACGACCCGGGTCAGGTCGATGCCGAGGGTGATCATCCAGCCGCCGGCCGACTCGGTGCCGTGCTTCCACGGCAGCAGGAGCCACGCGGCCAGGGCCAGGCCGTACCCGGCCCAGGCCAAGGCCGCGGCTCCGATCGGACGCCGTTGTGGCAGCGGTTCGAGGCGAACAGCCGTGCTGGTGGTCCCGGGCGAGGCAGTCATGGGGGTTCCTTCCGACCCACGTCGTGGGTACCCCGGTGTCGCGGACGGTGCCGATCGGCGGTGTCGCTCGACCGGATCGCGCTCCCCGATATCGGCCGCAGGCCGGCCCGCGTCCGAGGACTTTCGCCATCCGTCACCAACCGTGGGACAACCGGATCGACGCTTCGCGCCCAGCCGACGCGGCCGGCGAATCCGTGGGCATCGGCATGGGCGTGATGCCCCGGCCGGTGCGTCGGGTGGTCGGTGATTCGCCGCGCAGACCCTGCCCGTCGGGCCCGATCGATGTTCAGCCCGAGGTACTCGCCGTCACGCTACGCCCCGGTCGGGGTCAACAACATGGCCCGATCGGGATTGCGCCCCCGGCTCATCCGACCCGGTGGCCACGAGGCCACGGGCCGGAACCCAACACCCGTCGGGGGTCCGCGGCGCCGCCGCGACGAACGATGTCAGTCGTCGCCCCGCTCCCGGAAGCGGTCGCCGCGGTGATGGCCGTCGTCGCCGCCACCGCCCCGGATCCGCAGCGGGGTGGTGCCCTGCTGGTTGGGCTGGGTGCCGGATCCGCCCTGTCCCTGGCCGACCTGCGACCCGCCCGACTGGTTCGCGGGCACGTTGCTCGTCCCGGACGGGGAGTTGTCGGAGGTGAGTGCGCTGAACGCGGCCGTCGATCCCGCGCCGAGCACGGCGATCCCCAGGATGGTGGCGACCACGAGGGGCGCCCGGCTCCGTTTCCTCGTCCGGGACGCCGGCGGCACGGGCGGCAGGGGACGGGTGTCGTTCGGGCCGGGCGTGAAGCCGCTCACCATTCGGCCGTTGCTCCAGACGTGCACGCCGTTGAGATCAGGTTCCTGACTCATGACACCTCCGATCGGTCGCGCAGGCCGCCGGACACCCGGGTGCTGGCTCCCGCGGGCCCGGTCCGATTGCTGGATGACACTAGAACGCCAGGCTGT
>DAIESZ010000147.1 GCA_027346035.1 Propionibacteriaceae bacterium | reverse complement strand
CCGGGGCGCGGCCGACGGTCCCGCGCGCCGCCACCCGGTGGACCCCGGTCGCTCTCCGTGGCTTCGAGGTGACCGACGCCACCTTCCCCTCTGCCCCGGTGGGGCTGGGGGACTGGACCGCACAGCCGGCCCTCGAGACGGTGGCGGGATCGGCGACCTATGCCACGGCGCTCGACCTCGCCCGGCCGAGCGCGCTGCGGCTCGACCTCGGCGACGTGGGTGAACTCGCCGAGGTACGGCTCAACGGCGTGCCCGTCGCCCACCTGTTCTGGGCGCCCTACCGGTGCCACGTCGAGCAGGAGGCCACCCGGGCCGGCACGAACCGGCTCGAGGTGATCGTCACCAACTCCAGCGCCAACCGCTACGAGGGGGCCATGCGTCCCTCGGGCCTGATCGGGCCGGTGATCGTCGAGTCAGCCGGCTGAGGACGCATCGCGCACGCTCCCGCTGGTGAGGAAGTCGAACGCGGCGTCCTGCTGGGCGACCCCGAACACGTGCCCGCCGTCGTGCCAGAGCGGGTGATATTCGCCGGGAGCGTCGCGGAAGGCCTCGCGCAGGACCGCGTCCGCGGCCCGCATCCCCGACAGCGGGAACAGCGGGTCGGCGGCGCCGTAGACGACCATCAGCCGGTGGCGGCGGGTTCCGGCCGCCAGCCCCGGAAGGTCCGGCCCGGTGGCCAGGCCGGGCGCGTGCAGCAGCCACGAGTGCCGCCCCGTGTGATCGGGGACCAGCGAACGGAGCGTGCACATCATCCCGGCGACGACGACCCGGCCGATGCCGGGCGCGAGCGCCGCCAGGGCCGCCGCCCGTCCTCCGCCGCCCGAGAACCCGATGACCCCGAGTTCCCCGGGCGCGCAGTGTCTGCGCAACACCTGCAGCGCGGAGAGGTCGTCGTGGGCGACCATGCCCGCATAGCTCGTGCCGAGGTCGGTGCAGTACTTGGCGAGGATGTCCTCGTGCGCGGCGGCCAGCGCCTCGTAGGCGGCGTGCTCGGGACGCGCACCGCCGGGGGGACGCAGGTCGAATCGCCGGGCTCCCCAGGTGAACGAGTCGGGGACGAGCACGGCGATCCCCCGTGCGGCCAGGGCGGACGCAGCCGCACGGCCACCCTCGCCTCCGTCGCGGTAGGACCGGAGCCAGGCGGGCTGTCCGGGCAGATCGAGCAGCCGCTCGGCTCCCACCTCCTTGAGCCCGCCGTGGGACGGCAGGTACAACACCCCGGGGAGCCGGGCGGGGTCGGCGTCCACGGGGTGACACAGCCAGGCCGCCATCGCGGGGCCGAATCCCACGTTCCACGAGAGCCGGGTGTGGGCGACTCCCCCGGACACGACCGGCCGGTCACGGCGAACATCCCCCACCGGATTCGGGCGGGGCACACCGAGCAGCCCGGCCGCGCCGGGCAACGCGCCGATCCCGGACGCGGTCCCGGCCCGGTCGAGGAACTCGGGCCAGTCGTGGTAACCCGCCATCGGGTCGGCGAAGGTGCCGCGGAGATCGGGCACCGGTCAGCGGGAGAGGTCGAGCCCGAGCGAGGCGGGCGTGACGGCGCGGCCCGTGGCGATCGACTCGTTGCCGCAGATGCCGACCGAGATCGCCCGCAGTCCGTCGACGTAGTCGGACGGACGGCCCAGCGGGTCGTCCCCGGGTCCGACGAACACGTCGTTGAGCAGCAGCGCGTCGCCACCACCGTGCGCGCCCTCGCCCTCGGGGATCGGCACCTCCTGCGCCTCCTGCCAGTGCCGCTGCAGGACCAGCCGCTCACCCTTCTGCCGGCCGCCGACGGCGTCCGGTCGGGCCGAGGGATCGACGACGGCCGACCCGTCGTCGAGCAGCACGGCGGCCCGCTCGACCACCTCGAGTTCCGCGCGCCCCTCGGTGCCGTTCACCGCGACCCGGTACCCCTCCCACGGGCTGTGCGCGTTGAGCGAGTAGCTGAGCGTCGGGCCGCCCTCGTAGTCGACGATCACCGCCAGGTTGTCCTCGGTCGTGACCCCCGGGCCGAACACGTCCTGGTCGCGGCGGTAGCCGTCGAAGTGCTCGTTGTCGAGGTACAGCGCCTTGAGCCGGGGGTCGTCGCGCAGGTCCAGCTCGAACGGGCCGTGCGGTCCGTCGTGCGTGCCGCGCTCCGGACGCGGGGGCAACCCGCGCGCGTCGGCGTTCTCGGCCCCGTAGAACCGCACGCCGCCACTCGCGAACACCCGCCGCGGCACGTCGGCGATCCACCAGTTCACCAGGTCGAAGTGGTGGGACGCCTTGTGGATCAGCAGGCCACCGGAATTCTTCTTGTCCCGGTGCCACCGGCGGAAGTAGTCGGCGCCGTGTGCGGTGTCGAGCACCCACTCGAAGGTCACCGACAGCACCGTGCCGACGGCGCCGCTCCGGATCAGCTCCTTGAGCGCGGAGTTGCGCGGCGAGTACCGGTAGTTGAACGTCACCACCACCCGATGGCCCGTCTCCCGCACCGCCTCGACGATCGACTGCGCCGACGGCGCATCGATGGTGAGCGGCTTCTCCACCACCACGTCGACGCCCGCCCGCAGCGCCCGGGTGATCATCCCGGCGTGGGTGTAGTCGGGGCTGGTGATGATCACCCGGTCGAGGTGCTGCTCGGCGATCATCCTCTCGACGTCGGCCGGGCCATAGGTCGCGATCGAGCCCGGGGCGTACCCCCATTCGTCGGTCATCCGCTGCTGGTGGTAGGCCATCCGTCCGGGGTTGGCGTCGGCGAAGGCCACCAGGACGGCCCGGTCGCGGTGCGCGCCCCCGATCGCGTCGGTGTACATCTGGGCGCGGTGACCCGTGCCGATGAGGCCGTATCGGAGCATCGATTCAGTCCTTTCGAGCGGATGATGTTGGGTGGCTGATCACTTGATGCCGGTGGTCGCGATGCCGCGCACCAGGAAGCGCTGGCCGAGCAGGAAGGCGACGAAGACCGGGACGAGCGACAGCACGCTCATCGCGAACATGCTCCCCCAGTCCGATCCGCTCGTCGTGTCCAGGAACGAGTTGAGCGCGAGCGGCACGGTGAAGTTCGCGGGCCGGGTGAGGTAGATGAGCGACTGGAAGAAGTCGTTCCACGTCCAGATGAACGTGAAGATCGTCGTCGTCGCGAGCGCCGGCACCATGAGCGGCAGGATGATGTTGACGAAGATCCGGAAGTGCCCGCACCCGTCGATCCGGGCCGCCTCGTCGAGCTCGCGGGGCAGCCCGCGAATGAACTGCACCATGAGGAACACGAAGAACGCGTCGGTGGCCAGGAACTTCGGGAGCACCAGCGGAACGAACGTGTTCACGAAGTGCAGCTTGGAGAACATGATGTACTGCGGCACCACGGTCACGTGATAAGGCAGCATCAGCGTCATCAGCATGATCGAGAAGAAGATGCCGCGGCCGCGGAACTTCAGGCGCGCGAACGCGTAGGCGGCCATCGAGCAGCTGATGAGGTTGCCGAGGATCGCTCCCACGGTGATCGTGACTGAGTTGATGAAGAACCGGGCGAACGTGTAGCCGGGGATCGCGCTCCAGCCCCTGACGTAGTTGCTCAGCTTCAGTGTCCTGGGGATGAGCGAGGTGCTGGTGAAGATCTCGCTGACCGGCCGGAACGAA
>DAIESZ010000123.1 GCA_027346035.1 Propionibacteriaceae bacterium | reverse complement strand
GCGTACGGGATGTCGGAGTTGGGCGGCCGGGTCGTACGCCGACGAGGCCGGGTCGTACGCCGACAGCGCCGATCCGATGGGTTCAGGCGGGTAGGCGCCAGTCGATCGGGGCGGCGCCTTGTTGTTCGAGGAGGGCGTTGGCGCGGGAGAACGGACGGGAACCGAAGAATCCCGCGTGGGCGGACAGGGGGCTGGGGTGCGGCGAGGTGATCCGTGGCACGTCTCCGAGCATCGGGGCGAGCGACTGGGCGTCGCGGCCCCACAGGATCGCCACCAGCGGACCCCCGCGGGTGGCGAGTGCCTCGATCGCGCACTGGGTCACCTGCTCCCAACCCTTGCCGCGGTGTGATCCGGCGGTGCCGGGACGCGCCGTGAGCACCCTGTTGAGCAGCAGCACCCCCTGCTCGAACCACGCCGACAGGTCGCCGTGGGGTGCCGGCGGGACGCTTAGGTCGTCGGACAACTCCCGGTAGATGTTGACGAGGCTCTTCGGCAGCGGACGCACGTCCCGCTCCACCGAGAACGACAGCCCGACCGGATGTCCGGGGGTCGGGTACGGGTCCTGGCCGACGATCAGCACCCGGACGTCGGCGAGTGGGCGGGTGAAGGCGCGCAGCACCCGGTCACCGGCCGGAAGATAGGAGCGTCCGGCCGCGAGTTCGGCGCGCAGGAAGTCGCCCATCGCATGCACGTCGGCTTCGACCGGGGCCAGCGCCTCGGCCCAGTCGGTGGCGATGATGCCCGCCAGCGGGCGCGGCCCCGGGCGTGGGGAGGGCTCGGAGGATGCGATCAGCGGTGAGGATGACATGGCACCAGCATGCTGTCACACCAGGGCGAGGTCGGTTCCCGCCGCGACGAATCCCTCGACGACATCGGTGTCGAGCCCGTCGTCGGTGATCAGCAGCGAGACGTCCTCGGGTCGGGCGAAGCGGTGAAAGTGGTCCTGGCCGGCCTTCGATGAATCGGCGACCACGACGACCCGGCGGGCGGCCGTCACCATCGCGCGCTTCGCGGCGGCCTCGATCTGGTCGGGGGTGGTCATGCCGCGGTGCACCGAGAATCCGTTGGTCCCGAGGAACGCGACGTCGACGCAGACTCCCTCGAGGGCCTCGGACAGCCACTCACCGACTGCCGCGCCGGTGCGGTGGCGCACCCGCCCGCCGAGCACGTAGAGGCTGACGCCGGGGTGGGACTGGAGCAGGGCCGCGATGCTCACCGAGTTCGTCACCACGGTGATCGACCGGTCGGCCGGCAGCAGCTCGGCGATCAGCTGGGTGGTCGTGCCCGAGTCGAGCAGCACCGTGCCTTCGGCGGGCAGCTCCTGGATCGCGCGCTCGGCGATCCGCCGCTTCTCGGCGCTGGCCCGGGTTCGCCGGTTCGACAGCGTGGGTTCGAGTTCGAGCCGGTCGACCGGGATCGCCCCACCGTGCACCCGACGCAGCAGCCCCCGCTGCTCGAGGGTGGTGAGATCACGTCGGACCGTCTCGGGAGTCACTCCGAGGGCCGCCGCCAGCGTGACGACCTCGACTCGGCCCTCGGCGCGCGCGGTCTGCACGATGGCGTGGTGCCGTTCTGGTGCGTACACCGGATCCGTTCCTTCCTCGGAGTGACGTGCGCGTACCCGCCGCGCCCGCGCGGGATGGAGCGGGCCCGACGGATACGGCGTCCTCACGGCTCGATGGTGACCTTGATGGCTTCACCCTTGGCGACGATATCGAACGCCCGGAGCGCATCCTCGAGGGGGAGATGCTCGGTGATCAGGTCCTTCACCGGCACCTGGCCGCTGGCGATGTACTCGAGGGCCCGCTTGTTGTGCGCCGGGGCCGATCCGTTGGCGCCGTGGATGTGCAGCTGGCGGTAGTGCACCAGATTCGAGTCGAGCGTGATCGTCGGGTTGGTCTTCGGCAGCCCGCCGAAGAACGAGATCCGGCCGTTGCGGGCCGCCATCGCGACAGCCTGCTCCTGGGTGATGTTGGCCGGGGTGGCGGTGATGATCACATCCGCACCGCGGCCGTCGGTGAGCTCCATGACCCGGGCCACGACGTCCTCGCTGCTCGCGTCGATGGTGAGATCGGGTTGCACGGCGTCGGCTGACATCTTGAGCCGTTCGGCGTTGATATCGACGAGCACGATCGTGCCCGCCTTGTGGACGCCGCGGGCGATGCGGATGTGCATGCAACCGATCGGTCCGGCACCGAAGACGACGACGAAGTCGCCCTCCTCGATGCCCAGCTGCTCCTGGGCGTTGATGGCGCACGCGAACGGCTCGGCGGCGGACGCCTCGTCGAAGCCGACGCCGGCGGGGATCCGGTTGAGGCCGTCGACCTTGAGCACCTGCTCGGGCACGATCATGTACTCGGCGAAGCCACCGTCGTACTGGTAGCCGACCGAGGTCTGGTTCTGGCAGACGGCCATCCAGCCCTTGCGGCACTCGTGGCACTCGCCGCACGGCACGGCGGCGATGCACTGCACGCGGTCGCCGACCTGGAACCCTCCGAGGGATTCCGCGCCGACCTCGACGACCTCGCCGGCGATCTCATGGCCCATCGTGGTCTCACGGGTGATGTTGACGTGCCCGTTCTTGTAGATCTTCACGTCGGTGCCGCAGGTCGAGCAGTTGCGGACGCGGATCTTCACTTCGCGCGGCCCGCACGGAGGCTCGGGTACATCTTCGAGCCGAACATCACCGGGGGCGTGGAATCGCAGGGCCTTCATGTCGTGGTTTCTCCTTCGGATAGCAGTTCGAACCGATCAACGCGGGTACAGGTCGCGGCCCCTCGTCAACAGTGGTGGTGTGACCCAGCTGATGTCGAGTGTGACCCGACGGCGTCGATGCGCTCAGCGGTGTTCCTCGGCTTCGGGGAACTTCTGTTCATGCCTGGTTGTGACGGGGTGGCCCCGGCCTGTCCGCGGCGCCGGCCCCCGCGATCGCTCGCGAAGGACCGGCGACGCGCACAGGTGCGGTTGGCTCAGTCCGCGTTCACCGCCTCCAGGACGGCGTAGATCTCGTCGACAGTGGTCGCATCGAGCATCTTCTGGGCCTCATCCGGGTCGGAGAAGAGCACGGCGATCTTGGAGAGGATCTCGAGGTGCTCGTTGTTGAGGCCGGAGATCCCCACGACGATCCGCACCTCGTGCCCACCCCAGTCGATGGGCTTCTCGTAGCGGACCAGCGACACGGCCGAGTGCAGGATCGATGACTTCGCCTCGTTCGTGCCGTGCGGGATCGCCAGGTAGCTCCCCATGTAGGTGGAGATGCTTCGTTCGCGTTCGCGCATGGCCTCCACGTACTCCGGGGTGACGGCCCCGGAGGCGACGAGCAGATCGCCGGCCTCCTGGATCGCCTCGTCCTTCGTGCGGGCGCTGCCCGATGCGACGATGAGATCGCGGGTCAGGATCTCGCTCATGAGGGCTCCTCATTGCGCCAACTGGCCTTCACGTCCGACACCACGTCGTCGTAGACGGGGCTGTTCATGAAGTTGTCCACGGACACGTGGACCGAGTTCGGCGCACGGTGTCGTGCTCGTGGCGTCAGTTCGCGCTGGCTGATCACGAGATCGGCGCCGTCCTCGAGGTTCGCCACCGCCTGGTTGACGACCGTCACCCCGGTGACACCGGCCTTCTTGAGCTTGGAGCGCAGGACGCTCGCGCCCATCGCGCTGGAACCCATGCCCGCATCACACGCGAAGACGATCTCGTGGATCGGCCGTTGCAGTACCGCGGTGGCCGTGCCGGCGCCGACCGGCTGGGTGGCGGGTGCGCTCGCGGTGCCCCCCAGCGACCCGAGTGCGCTGCTGCTCTTGCCCTTGTTCCGCTCGGTCTGGGCGATCGCCGCGGCGAGATCGCCGCTCTCCCCGGCTTCGAGGTCACGCTTGCGCGAGGCTCGCAGGATGAGTGAGCTGATCGCGAACGACACGGCGGCGGACAGGACGACCGAAAGGATCACGCCGATGTAGCTGCCACGCGCCGTCTGTGCGAGCACGGCGATGATGCTGCCGGGTGCGGCAGGCGCCTGCAGGCCGCTTCCGAGGATCTCGTTGGTGGCGACGCCGGTCATGCCGGCGGCGATCATGGCGATGATGAGGCTCG
>DAIESZ010000122.1 GCA_027346035.1 Propionibacteriaceae bacterium | reverse complement strand
ACCCGTTCGGCAACGTGTCCGGCGGCCAGACGGTCGCCAAGGGCCTGGTCAGCCAGGGTGCCGACATCCTGTTCCCGGTTGCCGGCGGCGCCGGCGTCGGGGCGCTGCAGACCGCGGCCGACTCCAGCGGCAAGGTCTCGGCGATCTGGGTCGACACCGACGGCTACATCTCGGTGCCGCAGTTCAAGAGCGTCATCATGACCTCGGTCTACAAGGGCATGGACAATGCGGTGTTCGCCTCGATCAAGTCCGCGGTCGGCAGCCAGTTCTCGGGCAAGGCCTACATCGGCACGCTCGCCAACGGGGGCACCGGCCTGGCACCGTTCCACGACTTCGACTCGAAGGTCCCGGCGACCGTGAAGTCCGACCTCGACACGATCAAGGCCGACATCATCTCGGGCAAGATCACCATCACCTCCAAGTCGCAGCCCACGAGCTGAGTCGACGCGTCCTGCGACGCACAGCAGTGGGGGAGGGGACCGGACAGGTTCCCTCCCCCATCCGCCCCGCCCGCGGCCACCTCACCCGCCCGGCCCCGTCCCCCACCTTCACCCGCCCGGTGCACCCCGCGATCGGGCGGCTCGCCGGGGGCGTTGTGGAAGGATCACCCCGTGTCAACACCCACCCCGGCCCCCGCCGGTGCACCGCAGCATTCCGGGGGGCCGCACCGCCCGGTGCAGGAGGGCCTCAGCCTGCGTGGCATCACCAAGCGTTTCGGTACCCTCGTGGCCAATGACCGCATCGATCTCGACATCGTGCCCGGGCGGATCCACTGCCTGCTCGGGGAGAACGGCGCCGGCAAGTCGACGCTGATGAACCAGCTCTACGGGCTCCTCGATGCCGACGAGGGAACCATCAGCATCGACGGGGCCGAGCAGCACTTCGCCAGCCCCAAGCAGGCGATGGCCGCCGGAATCGGCATGGTGCACCAGCATTTCATGCTCGTCCCCGTGTTTACGGTGGCCGAGAACATCATCCTCGGACGCGAGCAGGGCCCGTTCGGCACGCTCGACATGCGATCCGCGCGCACCCGGGTGCGGGACCTGAGCGACCGGTACCGCCTCGCGGTCGAGCCCGACATCGTCGTCGAGCGGTTGCCGATCGGCATCCAGCAACGGGTCGAGATCCTCAAGTCGCTCGCCAACGACGCGAAGTACCTCATCTTCGACGAGCCCACCGCCGTCCTCACCCCGCAGGAGATCGACGAGTTGATGACGGTGATGAGATCGCTGCGCGATGAGGGCAGGGCCATCGTGTTCATCACCCACAAGCTCCGCGAGGTGCGCGAGGTCGCCGACGACATCACCGTCATCCGGCGCGGCCGGGTGGTGGGCGCGGCGTCCCCGGGCGACTCGGAGGCCCACCTCGCCGAAATGATGGTCGGACGCGCGGTGAGCATGCGGGTCGACAAGGCCCCCGCGCACGGCGGGGCCACCAGGCTCCAGGTGTCCGACCTCGTCGTCGCCGATCCGGGCGGCGCCGTGGTTGTCGACCATCTGTGCTTCGAGGTCGCCGAGGGAGAGGTGCTCGGGATCGCGGGGGTTCAGGGCAACGGGCAGACCGAACTCGCCGACGCGCTGCTCGGTCTGGTTCCGGTGGTCAGCGGCGCCGTGCTGCTCGACGGCACCGCCATCACCAACCAGCACCCCCGGCGCATCCTCGACGCGGGGATCGGTTTCGTCCCCGAGGACCGCCAGCGTGACGGGTTCGTCGGCAGCTACACCGTGGCCGAGAACCTCGTGCTCAACCGCATCGACCAGTTCGCCTCGCACGGCAACCTACGGCTCGGGGCGATCCGCGAGAACGCCGAGGCCCTCGTCGAGGAGTTCGACATCCGCACCCAGTCGGTCGACCTCCCGGTCAGCAGTCTGTCCGGCGGCAACCAGCAGAAGGTGGTTCTGGCCCGCGAGCTGTCCCGTCCGCTCAAGGTGCTCGTCGCCAGCCAGCCCACGCGCGGCGTCGACGTCGGAGCCATCGAGTTCCTGCACAAGCGGATCATCGCCGAGCGTGACACCGGCACCGCGGTCGTGCTGGTCTCGACCGAGCTTGAGGAGGTCGAGTCGCTGTCCGACCGGATCGCGGTGATGTTCCGCGGCCGGATCGTCGGCATCGTCCCGCCGGACACGCCGCGCGACGTCCTCGGCCTGATGATGGCCGGGGTGAGCCACGAGGAGGCGCTCGCGTCGGCACGCGCCGGCGGCTCGCGTCACGCCGAGATCACGGAGGACGACCATGAATGACGCCAGCACCACCGGCGGGCGCCCCGAGCGCGTGGCCGCCGACGCGGACCTCGCCGCCGAGATCGCCTCGTCGTCCGGCGAGCCTGGGGGCACCCCCGATCGCGGCAGTCCAGAACTGAGCCCTCGCCAACCGGCGCTGCGCGCCGAGCGCCGGTTCCCCTGGAACGACCTGCTGGTCACTGTCGCCGCGTTCGTCCTGGCGCTGATCGTCGGCGGGTTGCTGATGATCGTGTCCGACACGTCGGTGCGGGGCAAGTACGCCTACTTCTTCGCCCGCCCGGGCGACGCGCTGTCGGCGTCCTGGACCAAGGTGTGGACGGCCTACAGCGCCCTGTTCGAGGGGGCCGTGGGCTCGTGGGGCGCGTTCACGAACTCGACCGCTCAGGCGGCCCCGCTCATCTGCGCGGGTCTCGGCGTGGCCATCGCCTTCCGGGCCGGGCTGTTCAACATCGGAGCCCAGGGACAGGCCATCTGGGGATCGATCCTCGCGGCGTGGGTCGGCTTCAACTTCCACAGCCTGCCATTGGCGCTGCATCTGCCGCTCGCCATCCTCGGCGGCCTCGTCGGTGGTGCCGTGTGGGGCGGGATCGCCGGCGTGCTCAAGGCGAAGGCAGGTGCCCATGAGGTGATCGTGACGATCATGCTCAACTACGTGGCCTCCGGGCTGCTCGCCTGGCTGCTGACGACCAAGGCGTTCATGCGCCCCGGGCGCACAGACCCCATCTCGCCGGTGGTCGACTGGAACGCCACGTTCCCGCGGCTCGCCAACTCCCAGCTGCATCTCGGGTTCGTTCTGGCGCTCCTCGCGGCCGTCCTCGTGTGGTGGCTGATGGAACGCACCACGCTCGGGTTCAGGATCAAGGCCGTCGGCGCCAACCCGCACGCCGCTGCCACGGCGGGGATGAGCGTCACCAGCGTCACGACGATCACGATGACCATCGCCGGGCTCCTGGGCGGTCTGGCCGGCGTCCAGGCCGCGCTCGGCCCGCTCGCCGGGTCGTCGCCCACCCCGCTCACCACCGGGCTCGTCGGCAGCGTCGGCTTCGACGCGATCACGGTGGCGCTGCTCGGGCGCTCCCGGCCGCTCGGCACGGTGCTCGCCGGCCTCCTGTTCGGCGCGCTGCACGCCGGTGGCATCCAGATGCAGTCGACCGCGGCGACGCCGCTGGCGCTGACCGCGGTGCTGCAGGCCCTGATCGT
>DAIESZ010000121.1 GCA_027346035.1 Propionibacteriaceae bacterium | reverse complement strand
CGGACGCCGTCGCCGCGGCCGGAGGAGTCGCACGGGAGTTCCACACGATCGCCGTCGACGACGGCATCGCCATGGGGCACGGAGGAATGCTCTACAGCTTGCCCAGCCGCGAGCTCATCGCCGACTCGGTGGAGTACATGGTCCAGGCCCACCAGGCCGATGCCCTGGTCTGCATCAGCAACTGCGACAAGATCACCCCCGGCATGCTCATGGCCGCCCTGCGGCTCAACATCCCGACCGTCTTCGTCTCCGGCGGTGCCATGGAAGCCGGGAAGGCGGTCGTCGACGACGGCGTGGCCCAGGTGGGCCTCGACCTCATCGACGCGATCACCGCCTCCGCCGACCCTGCCGTCAACGACGCCGACCTGGCCGAGATCGAGCGCTCCGCATGCCCCACCTGCGGCTCTTGCTCGGGCATGTTCACCGCCAACTCGATGAACTGCCTCACCGAGGCCCTCGGCCTCTCGCTCCCGGGCAACGGGTCCACCCTCGCCACCGCCGCCGCCCGCCGGGAGCTGTTCCTCGAGGCCGGACGCCTGGTGGTGCGGCTGTCCAAGCGCTGGTACGAGGACGACGACGACTCGGTGCTGCCGCTGTCGATCGCGACCAAGGAGGCCTTCAACAACGCGATCCGGGTCGACATGGCGATGGGCGGGTCGACCAACACCGTGCTGCACCTGCTCGCCGCAGCCCACGAAGCCAAGGTCGACTTCACCCTCGACGACATCGACCGGCTGTCGCGGGTGACGCCCTGCGTCTGCAAGGTGGCGCCGAACACGCACAACTACTACATGGAGGATGTCCACCGTGCCGGCGGTATCTCCGCCATCCTCGGCGAACTGCATCGGGCGGGCATGCTCGACCCGGCGCACGCCGTGCACAGCCCCGACCTCGACTCCTGGCTCGGCACGTGGGACATCCGCAGCGGAACGGCGTCGGAGCAGGCGATCGAACTGTTCCACGCGGCGCCCGGGGGGGTGCGCACCACCGAGGCGTTCAGCAGCACCAACCGGTGGGCGAGCCTCGACACGGACGCCGAGTCGGGCTGCATCCGCTCGGTCGAGCACGCCTACAGCGTCGACGGGGGCCTGGCCGTACTCAAGGGCAACATCGCCGAGGACGGTGCGATCGTCAAGACCGCCGGTGTCCCCGAGCACCAGTTCGAGTTCACGGGAACCGCGAAGGTCTCCGAGAGCCAGGAGGAGGCGGTCGACCAGATCCTCGGCGGCAAGATCGAGCCGGGCGACTTCGTCGTCGTGCGCTACGAGGGTCCCAAGGGCGGTCCGGGCATGCAGGAGATGCTGTATCCGACGGCCTACCTCAAGGGTGTGGGCCTCGGCCCGCAGTGCGCGCTGGTCACCGACGGGCGATTCTCGGGCGGCTCGTCGGGCCTGTCGGTCGGGCACGTCTCGCCCGAGGCGGCGTCAGGGGGTGCGATCGGGTTGATCGAGGACGGCGACCAGATCCAGGTGTCGATCGCCGAGCGGCGGATCAGCCTGCTCGTCGACGATGAGACGCTCGCCGCCCGGCGTGCGGCCCGGGACGCCGCCGGGTGGAAGCCCAAGACCCGCCAGCGCGAGGTGTCGATGGCGCTGAAGATCTTCGGCTCGCTCGCGCTGTCGGCCGACAAGGGCGCGGCCCGCCACTTTCCGGAGTGAGGGAGCACACATCGTCCCGAGTGCCCAGGCCGGTCCCCGCCAGCGGGGACGCCGGTTCGGTCCCGCCCTGTCGTCCTCGGCGTCCCCGGCCGACCCCGTCGGCTCGCCGCGGGTCGCGGTCGTCGTCAATCCCGCCCGGCCGCGCGCCCGCGAGGCCCAGGATCTGCTGAGCGCCGACCTGGAGCGGGCCGGCTGGAGTCGAGCGTTCGTGCTGCCGACCACGGTGGCCGAGCCGGGCGGCCCGCAGGCCCGGGCCGCGCTCGATCACGGCGCCGATCTGGTCGTGGTGATCGGGGGCGACGGGACGCTGCGCCAGGTGGCCCACGAACTGGTCGGTCACGAGGTCGCGCTCGGTGTCGTGCCCGTGGGTACCGCGAACCTGTTCGCCCGCAACCTGCTGCTCGCGCCCCGGCCGCTGGCCGAGTCGGTGCGGATCGCCCTGCACGGGGACCGTGCCCGCGTCGACGCCGGGCTCGCCACCATCACCACCCGCCACGGCAGCCACCAGGCGACTTTCCTCGTGCTCGCGGGGATCGGCCACGATGCGCTCACCGTGCAGCGGGTCCCGGAGGTGTTCAAGCGGCACCTCGGGTGGCTCGGCTACTTCGGTCCGGCCGCCGCGACCGTGCGCCGCCGACCGACGCGCATGAGGGTGCGCCTCGACGAGGAAGCCCCGATGGTGCTCGATGCCTGGAGCGTGCTGGCGGTCAACTGCGGCCGGATCCCCGGTGGCGTGCGCATCACCCGCGGGTCGCTGGCCGACGACGGGCTGCTCGAGACACTGGTGGTCACGGCGTCCTCGGCCAGGCAGTGGGCAGGGATCGCGGTCAAGGGCCTGCTCGACCTGCCGTACGACGTGCCGGGGCTGCAGCAGGACGTCGCCCGGCGGCTGCGGGTGCTCCCCGACCACGCCCAGCCGATGCAACTCGACGGCGACGTGGAGCGCGGGGTGACCGCCGTCGACTTCGAGGTACGCCCGGCCGCGCTGACCGTGATCGTTCCGCCCCGGGAAGGTCTCGGCGACGCGACTCAGAACAGCCCGGTGGCGGGATCGCGATCGGTCACGCAGTAGCGCAGTCCCGACGGGGACACCATGACCGACCAACGGGGGCGACGTTCATCGAACACCGCCCCCAGTTCCTCGTGCTCTCGCTGCGTGAGCATCGAACGCCGGCAGGAGAGGTCGGGGTGGACGCCCGCCGTGGGGTTGCCCACCCGCTGGAAGGTGACCCGCACGGGGATCGACTCGGGCCGCTCGAGCGCCCGGAAGTCGGGGTAGCGGCTCGAGGTGACCGGCCATCCGGTGAATTCGCTCCAGAAGGCGACCTCATCGTCGAACAGTGCGCTGGGGACGTCGAGGCAGGCCTGGTCGACCAGCACGTCGAGGTCGCGATCCTGGACGCCGGCACCTTCGGGGCCCTCGTCGGTGAGGGTGAACCGCACACCGGCCGGGGACAGCATCGACCGTTGGCCGTGGGACGAGCCCGTCTCTTGCGCGCCCAGGAACCGGGCGTGATCGCTGGCGGCCCCGGAATCGTCGGTGACCAGCTCGAGATGGGCCGTGGGGGTTTCCGCGTCGACGCCGGAAAGGCCCAGCCACGGGCTACCGGATCCCGGGATCAGGGTGATGACGCCATCGGCTCCGTCGTCGCGGGCGGCCGGCGTCGACCTGGTCACGGTGGACCAGAAGCGGGTGGACTCGGGGAGGTAGTCAGTCGGGACGTCGATGACCAGATTGACCCACCGAATGCTGGACATATCCCGACTCTAGCTTCCGTATGGGCATGCCGGGCCTCACGTCAACCCGCGCTTGTCACCGGCCCGGTGGCCGGCGCGGGCGGGGGGACCGGCGTCCCGACGTGGGTGTGGCGTCGCCACCGGGTGAACCCGAGAACATGCAGGGCGACCGCCGACGAGACGATCGCCACCACCAGGGAGTGGGGCGAGCCGATCAGCCGCTCGACGGCGATCCACCCGAGCCCCCATGCCGCCGACACGGCCACCGCCACCCGATCGCCCAGCCAGAAGCACCACCACGTCACCAGGCCGCCGACGACCAGCAGCACGAGACCCGCGAGGACGTCGGCGATCCACCAGGCCGGGCGCAGGCCGAGCTCCACCACGGTGGCGGCGATCGCAGACATCGACAAGGTCGTGGTCCACCCGAGGTGCAGCCCGAAGGTGAAATCGAGCAGGTACAGGTCGACGTGACACAGGTCGGGGGCGGTGTTGATCCGGTGCACAGTCACCACCAGCACGGCGACCAGACCGAGCAGCAGCACCGCCACCATCCCGAGACGCAGCGCGAGTGGCCAGGACGCCGCCAGCAGTACCGGCCAGGCGGCGTCCACGAGCGCGATCGCCGGAGCGAACCACGCGATCCGGCGGTGCACCGCGCGCTCCCGCTGCACCGGTCCCGCCTGCCAGACGGCGTACACGACGAGCGACAGGGCCAGCAGCCAGTCGATCCAGAACGCGCCCGCGGCGGGCGCCAGACGGCTGCCGGAGGCCGAGATGGCGGCCGTGACCTGCCGGACGCCGGTGCCCGGCCAGAACCGCACACCGAGGCCCGCGATCGCGAACACGAGCACGACGGTGGACCTCACACGATCGGATCGCAGCACCCGGCCATGGTCGCGCATGCGCCCACCGCAGGCAACACCCGGGTCGACGATCGACTTCCCCGCGTTCCCCGAGCCGGGCATCCGCATCGTGCGGTCCGGCGTTCCGGCTCCGGGTGGGACGGGCGCGAGGGTGTCCGTGGGGAGTACCCGTGGGGCCTGTCGAGATTCCCGGGGCCGGACTAGCGTGGGTGATGTCCATCGCTCACGACCACCCACCACGCCACCGACAAGGAGCGTCATGCATTACCGACCGTTGGGGGATACCGGCGTCCAGGTCAGTTCGCTCTGCCTGGGCACCATGATGTTCGGCGGCAGGAACAACGCCGACCACGACGACTGCGCGCGGATCATCAACACGGCGCTCGACGCCGGGATCAACTTCGTCGACACCGCCGACGTCTATTCGGCCGGCGAATCGGAGGAGATC
>DAIESZ010000113.1 GCA_027346035.1 Propionibacteriaceae bacterium | reverse complement strand
GGTCTCACCGTCCTGGGCTGGCGCGAGGTGCCGGTGCGCACCGACACGCTGAGCCCGATCTCGTTGGCGGTCATGCCGCACTTCTCGCAGCTGGTCGTGACCTCCCGCGACGGCCGCTCCGGCGTCGACCTCGACCGGATCACCTTCGTGCTGCGCCGTCGCGTGCAGAACGAGGTGGGCGTCTACTTCCAGTCGCTGTCCTCCCGCACGATGGTCTACAAGGGAATGCTCACCACCGACCAGCTGGAGGAGGTGTTCCCCGACCTGCACCACGAGCAGTTCCGTTCCGCGCTCGCGCTCGTGCACTCCCGGTTCTCGACCAACACCTTCCCTGCCTGGGAACTCGCCCATCCGTACCGGATGATGGCTCACAACGGCGAGATCAACACGGTGATGGGCAACCGCAACTGGATGCGGGCCCGCGAGGCGCTGCTGCAGAGCGACCTCATCCCCGGCGACCTCCGACGGATCTTCCCGATCTGCACACCCGGCGGATCCGACTCCGCGTCGTTCGACGAGGTGCTCGAACTGCTGCACCTGGGGGGCCGGACGCTGCCGCACGCGGTGCTCATGATGATTCCCGAGGCGTGGCAGAAGAACGTCGGCATGGACCCGGAGCGGCGTGCCTTCTACGAGTTCCACGCCTCGATCATGGAGCCGTGGGACGGGCCGGCCAGCGTCACGTTCACGGACGGCACCCTGATCGGCGGCGTCCTCGACCGCAACGGACTGCGTCCTGCGCGGTACTGGGTCACCAACGACGGACTCGTCGTGTTCGCCTCCGAGGCGGGCGTGCTGCCGATCGAGCCGCAGGACGTCGTCCAGAAGGGACGCCTGCAGCCCGGACGGATGTTCCTCGTCGACACGGCCAGGCACCGGATCATCGACGACGACGAGATCAAGGCGGGGCTCGCTGCCGAGCAGCCGTACGCCGAGTGGCTGAAGAACAAGATCACCCTCGACGACCTGCCCGAGCGGGTGCACGTCGTGCACAGCCACGCCTCGGTCACCCGCCGCCAGCAGGTGTTCGGGTACAGCCACGAGGACCTGCGTCTGCTTGTCGCGCCGATGGCCAACACCGGCGCCGAGGTCATCGGGTCGATGGGCACCGACACGCCGATCGCCGTGCTGAGCGACCGGCCGCGGCCGCTGTTCGACTACTTCGCCCAGCTGTTCGCCCAGGTGACCAACCCGCCGCTCGACTCGATCCGGGAGGAACTGGTCACCTCGCTCGCCGGATCCATCGGCCCGGAGGTCAACCTGCTCACCGCCGGCCCCGAGTCGTGCCGTCAGCTCGAGATCCCGTATCCGATCCTCACCAACGAGGAACTCTCCCGGATCGTGCACATCAACCGTGACGGCGACCAGCCGGGCTATGCCACCCACCTCGTGCGGGGGCTCTACCAGGTCGCCGGGGGCGGTGCGGCGCTGCGGCAGCGTCTCGACGAGATCCGTGCCGAGGTGTCCGAGGCCATCGCCGGGGGAGCCCGGACGATCGTGCTGTCCGACCGGCATTCCGACGCCGACCGCGCCCCGATCCCGTCGCTGCTGCTCACCTCGGCCATCCACCATCACCTCGTGCGGCAGAAGAGCCGCACCCAGGTCGGTCTGGTCGTCGAGGCCGGCGACGTGCGTGAGGTGCACCATGCCGCACTGCTCATCGGCTATGGTGCGGCCGCGCTCAACCCGTACCTCATGTTCGAGTCCGCCGAGGACATGGCCCGCAACGAGCTCTACGTGTCGGTGGCACCCGAGCGGGCCATCAAGAACGTGGTCAAGGGGCTCGGCAAGGGCATCCTCAAGGTCATGAGCAAGATGGGTGTCTCGACCCTGCAGTCGTACACCGGCGCGCAGATCTTCGAGGCCATCGGCCTGTCCAGGGAGTTCGTCGACGAGTTCTTCACCGGCACCGCCAGCAAGATCGGGGGCATCGGGCTCGACGAACTCGCCGAGACGATCCGCCAGCGGCATGCCCGCGCCTACCCGGCCAGCCGGATCGCGCTGCCGCACCGCACCTTGGCCGTCGGCGGGGAGTACCAGTGGCGTCGTGAGGGGGAGGAACACCTGTTCGACCCCGAGAGCGTGTTCCGGCTCCAGCATGCGACCGCCACCGGGCGTTACGACATTTTCAAGCAGTACACGTCACGGATCAACGAGAACTCCGAGCGGCTGATGACGCTGCGGGCGCTGCTCGACTTCCGGTCCGACCGGCCGAGCATTCCGATCGAGGAGGTCGAACCCGCCAGCGAGATCGTCAAGCGGTTCTCGACGGGCGCGATGAGCTACGGCTCGATCTCCCAGGAGGCTCACGAGACCCTCGCGATCGCCATGAACTCCATCGGCGCCAAGTCGAACACCGGGGAGGGCGGCGAGGACCGCGAACGGCTCTACGACCCACGCCTCCGCAGCGCGATCAAGCAGGTGGCCTCGGGCCGGTTCGGCGTCACGTCCGAATACCTCGCCAACGCCGACGACATCCAGATCAAGATGGCCCAGGGGGCCAAGCCCGGTGAGGGCGGCCAGCTCCCCGGGTCGAAGGTCTACCCGTGGGTCGCCCGGACCCGCCACTCGACCCCCGGTGTCGGCCTCATCTCGCCGCCCCCGCACCACGACATCTACTCGATCGAGGATCTCAAGCAGTTGATCCACGACCTCAAGTGCGCCAACCCGACGGCCCGGGTGCACGTCAAGCTCGTGGCCGAGGTCGGGGTGGGTACGGTCGCGGCCGGGGTCTCGAAGGCCAAGGCCGACGTCGTGTTGATCTCCGGCCACGACGGCGGCACCGGGGCGGCGCCGCTCACCTCGTTGAAGCACGCGGGCGGCCCCTGGGAACTCGGCCTCGCGGAGACCCAGCAGACGCTGCTGCTCAACGGGCTGCGCGACCGCATCGTCGTCCAGTGCGACGGCCAGCTCAAGACCGGCCGTGACGTGGTCGTCGCGGCGCTGCTCGGCGCGGAGGAGTTCGGCTTCGCCACGACCGCGCTCGTCGTCAGCGGGTGCATCATGATGCGCGTCTGCCACAAGGACACCTGTCCGGTCGGCGTGGCGACGCAGAACCCGGAACTGCGGGCCAAGTACCACGGCCAGGCCGAGCACGTCGTCAACTTCATGATGTTCATCGCCGAGGAGGTCCGCGAGCTGCTGGCCGAGCTCGGATTCCGCAGCATCGAGGAGGCCGTCGGGCATACCGAGGTGCTCGACACCCGAAAGGCGGTCGACCACTGGAAGGCCCAGGGCCTCGACCTCAGCCCGATCCTGCACCGGGTCGCGCTGCCCGAGGGCACCCCGATGCACCACACCGTGGCGCAGGATCACGGCCTGGGCGCCAAGCTCGACGTCAGGCTGATCGAGTTGGCGGCACCGGCTCTCGAGCGCGGCGAGCGGATCGTCGAGTCGGTCCCGGTGCGCAACGTCGACAGGACCGTCGGCACCATGCTCGGACACCGGGTGACCACGACCACCCGGGGCGAGGGTTACGCCGACGACACGATCGACTTCACCCTCAACGGCACCGCGGGCCAGAGCTTCGGGGCGTTCGTGCCGCGGGGCATCACCCTGCGGCTCGTCGGCGACGCCAATGACTATCTCGGCAAGGGCCTGTCGGGCGGACGCCTCATCGTCCGGCCGCATGAGGCGAGCCCCTTCCGCGCCGAGGACCAGATCATCGCGGGCAACGTCATCGGCTACGGCGCGACCAGCGGCACGATGCTGCTGCGCGGCATCGTCGGCGAGCGGTTCTGCGTCCGCAACTCGGGTGCGGTCGCGGTCGTCGAGGGTGTCGGCGACCACGCGTGCGAGTACATGACCGGCGGAGAAGTGGCCATCCTCGGCCCGACCGGCCGCAACGTCGGCGCCGGCATGTCCGGTGGCGTCGCCTACATCCTCGATCTCGACCACACCCGCCTCAACACCGAGATGGTCGACGCCGTCGAGCTGTCGTCGGCCGACATCGAACGGCTCACCGAGCTGATCACGCTGCACCGTGACGAGACCGGGTCGACCCGGGCCACCGCGCTGCTCGACCAGGGCGACCTGGGGTCCCGTTTCACCAAGCTGCTGCCGCGCGACTACGCCCGGGTCATCAGCGCCCGGGAGAATGCCATCGCCCTGGGCCTGCACGAGAAGCAGATGACCGACCTGATGATGGAGGCTGCACATGGCTGATCCCAAGGGCTTCATGACCACCCCCCGACAGGTCGCCGAGCGGCGTCCGGTCGAGGAGCGGGTGCACGACTGGAATGAGGTCTACCCCGGCGGTCCGGGGCGCGCGGTGCTGCCGATCATCCAGGACCAGGCCGGACGCTGCATGGACTGCGGCATCCCGTTCTGCCACACCGGATGCCCCCTGGGGAACCTCATCCCCGAGTGGAACGACCTCATCTGGCGCGACGACTGGCGCGGCGCGCTCGACCGGTTGCACGCCACCAACAACTTTCCAGAATTCACGGGGCGGTTGTGCCCGGCCCCCTGCGAGACGTCCTGCGTCGTCGGCATCAACCGCGACCCGGTGACGATCAAGAACGTCGAGGTCGCGATCATCGACAAGGCCTGGGACGACCTGCGGGTCACGCCGTGGGTGCCCTCGTACCACACGCTGAAGACGGTCGCCGTCGTCGGCTCGGGACCGGCCGGACTGGCGGTCGCCCAGCAACTCACCCGGGCCGGTCACACCGTGGTCGTCTACGAGCGTGACGACGCGATCGGCGGGCTGCTGCGCTACGGCATCCCCAACTTCAAGATGGAGAAGTCGGTGCTCGACCGGCGGCTCAAGCAGATGAGCCTCGAGGGCACCGTGTTCAAGCCGGACACGGCCATCGGCGCAGACATCACCGGCCAGCAGTTGCGCGAGCGGTTCGACGCCGTGGTGCTGGCCATCGGGTCGACGATCCCGCGTGACCTGCCGGTTCCCGGACGCGCGCTCCGCGGCATCCATCAGGCGATGGAGTACCTGCCGCAGGCGACCCGCGCGCTGACCGGTGAGGTGCCCGACCAGATCACCGCCGCCGGCAAGGACGTCGTGATCATCGGCGGCGGCGACACCGGCGCCGACTGCCTCGGCACCGCGATCCGTCAGGGTGCCCGGTCGATCACCCAGCTCGAGATCCTGCCGAAGCCTCCGGAGGCGCGCCCCTCGCACCAGCCGTGGCCCACCTACCCGATGATCTATCGGATCTCCTCGGCTCACGAGGAGGGCGGTGAGCGGCTGTATGCGGTGAACACGAGCGAGTTCGTCGACGACGGGCAGGGCAACGTCGCGGGGCTGCGGCTCACCGAGGTGACGTTCGAGAACGGCCGCTTCGTGCCGGCCGAGGGCAGCGAGCGCGACCTGACGGCTCAGCTCGTCCTGCTTGCCATGGGCTTCGTCGGTCCCGAGAAGGACGGGGTCGTCGCCCAGCTCGGCGTCGACCTCGACGCGCGCGGCAACATCGTGCGTGACGACACCTTCCAGACCTCGGTCCCCGGCGTGTTCGCCTGCGGGGACGCCGGGCGCGGGCAGTCGCTGATCGTCTGGGCGATCGCCGAGGGCCGCGGGTGCGCTCACGGAGTCGACGCCTTCCTCAACGACAAGCCGAGCGACCTGTCCCGACCGACCGGTCCCGGGGTGCGCCAGATGACCGTGTAGCGGTCACGGACAGGTGGGTGGCCATGGTCAGAACCTCCACGGAGGTGGTGCGGGCATGTCTCGCCGAGCTGGCCCATGCCTGGCTTGAGAACGAGTCCCCGGCGCTGCTCCGGGAGCCGGACGCGGTGCACCGGATGCGGGTCACCAGCCGGCGGCTGCGGGCGGTGCTGCGGGTCTGGGGACCGGCGCTCAGCGCCCACACGGTGGCGGTGGCCGACGGGCTGCGGTGGGTCGCGCACGCCCTCGGTGAGGTGCGAGACCTCGAGGTACTGGAGCAGCGGCTGCTCGACGAGGCCGGTACCGGCTCGTCGAGTGCCGAGCTGGCCGGGCTGACCCGTGCCAGCATCGACGCCCAGCTGGAGCGTGCCCGCGCCGAGCTCGAGGCCGACTTCGGCTCGCGGCGGTTCGCGTCGATCCGCTCGGCGGTGCAGGACCTCGGCGACGCCCGGATGGCCCACGGGTGGAAACGGGCCCCGGCCGACCGGCTGGTCAAGCTCACCCACGCCCGGTGCCGGGCCGCCCTGCACGCGTGGGACCGGGTGGGTCTGGCCCCCGACCTCGAGCCGCTTCCCGACCAGTTGGAGGGGCTGCACCACGCCCGGCGGGTCGCGAAGTCCGCGCGGTACGTCGCCGAGGCCCTCGGATCACAGGGGATCAGCGGCTCCCGGCCCAAGCTCGCGGCGCTGGGGAACCCCGAGGCATGGGGTTCGGCGTTCCGTGAGGTGGCCGACGCGCTCGGCCGGGTGCAGGACAGCGTCGTGGCGGAACGCTATCTGCGGTGCCTCGCCGAGGGTGCCGACGCCGGGGCGGCTGCGGAGCTCGTGAGCCTCGCCGATCGGGAGGCGCGGGCCCGCCGCACCGCGTTGGGGGAGTCGTTCGCCGCGGTGGCCGACGCCCGGGAGGTCATCGGCCCCGGGTGACTCGGATCAGCCCTGCCGCCGGCGGCGTCCGGAACCCCCTCGGTGCCACGGACGCGGGCCGGTGAGGGGACGGTATTCGACCCCGGCGGCGCCGAGCCGGGCGAGGTGCGCGTCCAGCCGGTGCTCGATGCCCTCGGCGAGGACGCGACCGCGCCAGCCCACCTCGGCCAGCAGGGCCAGCCGGGGGAACGCCATGTACTCGACCTCCTGGGGAGTGTGCAGGTACTCGCTCCACAGCTGCCCCTGGACGCCGAGCAGGCCGCCGAGCCGGTCGGCGGGGATCCCGGCGGTGGGATCGTAGGACACGACGTCCTGCCAGGTGACCAGTCCGGGCTGGCCCAGGGGCTCGTCGGGGTCGGCGGACTGATAGCGGTCGAAATAGGTGAACGGGCCGGGGGCCATGACGACCTCGTTGCCCTGACGCAGGGCCTCGAGCCCGTACCGCACGTCGCGCCATGC
The DNA here is from genome assembly GCA_027346035.1 of Propionibacteriaceae bacterium. GTDB lineage: Bacteria > Actinomycetota > Actinomycetes > Propionibacteriales > Propionibacteriaceae > JAJYQH01. Next base: position 4,856 of record DAIESZ010000113.1, on the reverse strand, counting down.
CATGACCACGGCGTCCGGCACCGGGCCGTCGTCGAGGATCTCGTCCCATCCGACGACGCGGCGCCCGTGAGCGGTGAGCCACCGGTGCAGGTGCCCGGTGAACCAGCGCTGCAGCTCGTCGACCGACGAGAGCCCGCGGGCCGAGGCGAGCCGCGCGCTCACCGGGTCGTCGCGCCACTGCATGCGGGGACATTCGTCACCCCCGATGTGGATCCACGGTGAGGGGAACACGTCGAGCACCTCGGCGAAGATCTGCTCGACCATCGTCATGGTGTCGTCGCGCAACTGCAACACCTCGGGGAAGATGCCGAAGGTCGTCGCGACCGGGTTGCGGCCGAGGCCGAACTCCGGATAGGCGGCCAGCAGCGCCCGCACATGGCCCGGCAGGTCGATCTCGGGCACCACCGTGATGCCCCGGGAGGCGGCGTGAGCCACGAGGCTGCGCAGCTGGTCCTGGGTGTAGAAGCCGCCGTGCGGGGTGGCGTCCCCCTCGGGCTCCCCGGGGTTGCGGGTCTCACGCCGCCATCCGCCGGTGCGGGTCAGGTCGGGGTAGGCGCGCACGTCGAAGCGCCACCCCTGGTCGTCGGTGAGGTGCAGGTGCAGCACGTTGAGCCGGTGCAGCGCCAACACGTCGATGAAGCGGAACAGCCAGGGCAGCGGCATGACGTGCCGGGCGACGTCGAGGTGCGCGCCGCGCCACGCGAAGCGCGGGGCGTCCTCGATGTGACACCCGGGGATCAGCATCGTGGTCCCGGTGGGGGAGGCGGGCAGTCCGGCCGTGTTGGGCAGCAGCTGGCGCAGCGTCTGGCACGCGTGGCGCAGGCCGGCGACGTCGCCGGCCGCGATCCGCAGGTGGCCGTCGACGTCGATCGGTAGGCCTCCGCGGCGAGGGTGGGGTCGCGGAGCACCTCGACCGCAGGATCGTCGGCCGGGTCGAGTCGGACGCCGGTTCCCGGCCGCAGCAGGTCCTCGGCGAGCTGCAGCCATGCGGCGTCCCCCCGGGCCCCCGGACGCCCGGTGAGCACGAGTCCGCGCTCGCGCGCCTCGACGAGCAGGGGCATCGGCATGAGCGTGGCCAGCCGGCCGTGAGCGGCGGGAGCGGTGGGAGTGGCGCTGGGGTGATCGGTCACCTGGCCCACGCTAGCGGCCGGGGGGCCGGCCCGTCCGCGTTCGATCAGCCACGTCACGCGTCCCGGTGGTGGCGGCGCGGCAACACTCGCGGACCGTTCCCCGGGGACGCCGGCCGCAGCGGCTAAGGTGGGCAGTCGTCGTGACACCCGGCCGTCGCCGGGATGGAGCAGGGAGGCGATGAGTCGGGTATGGGATCAGCGGATTTCGTCCACCTGCACAACCACACCGAGTATTCGATGCTCGACGGTGCGGCCAAGAACTCGCTGCTGTTCCGGGAGGTCGAGCGCCAGGGCATGCCGGCCGTGGCGATGACCGACCACGGCAACATGTTCGGGGCCTACGAGTTCTACCAGACCAGCAAGAACCATCCCGTGAAGCCGATCATCGGGATCGAGGCCTACGTGGCACCGTCGTCCCGGTTCTCCCGGGTACCGGAGTTCTGGGCCAGGGCCGGCGCGCGGGACAGCGACAGCCCCGACGTCGAGGGCGGCAAGGACGTCTCGGGCGGTGGGCGCTACACCCACATGACGATGTGGGCGCAATCCGCCGAGGGACTGCACAACCTGTTCCGCCTCAGCTCGCTCGCGAGCTATGAGGGCTACTACATGAAGCCGAGAATGGACCGCGAACTCATCGCGCAGCACGCGACGGGCATCATCGCCTCGACCGGCTGCCCATCGGGCGAGATCCAGACCCGGCTCCGGCTCGGTCAGTACGACGAGGCGCTGGCGGCGGCCGGCGCCTACCGCGACATCTTCGGTGACGGGAATTTCTACGTCGAGCTGATGGACCACGGGGTCGGCATCGAGCGGCAGGTCCGCACCGATCTCCTGCGCCTCGCCCGGGACCTCGCGCTGCCGCTCATCGTGACCAACGACTCCCACTACGTGACCGAGGACCAGGCCGACGCGCACGACAACCTGCTCTGCGTCGGGGTGGGACGCAACAAGGACGACCCGAACCGGTTCCGGTTCAACGGCTCCGGCTACTACATCAAGACCGCCGAGCAGATGCGCGCCCTGTTCCGGGAGCTGCCGGAGGCCGCCGACAACACGCTGCGGATCGCCGAGAGCATCGGTGACTACTCCGAGGTGTTCGCCTACGTCGACCGGATGCCGCAGTTCGCCGTGCCCGACGGGGAGACCCAGAACAGCTGGCTGCGCAAGGAACTCGACAGGGGGCTGACCCTGCGCTACGGCGCCAATCCTCCGCAGGAGGTGCTCGATCGGGTCCAGACCGAGCTCGCCGTGATCGAGCCGCTCGGCTTTTCGTCGTACTTCCTCATCGTCAGCGACATCTGCCGCTACGCGCGCGAGAACGACATCCCCGTCGGTCCCGGACGCGGATCGGCCACCGGCTCCATGGTGGCCTACCTCACCCGGATCACCGAGCTGGACCCGATCCAGCACCAACTGCTGTTCGAGCGCTTCCTCAACCCCGAGCGGATCAACCCGCCCGACGTCGACCTCGACTTCGACGACCGCCAACGCGACAAGATGGTCGCCTATGTGTCGCGCAAGTACGGCACCGAGTACACCGCGCAGGTGAACACGTTCGGCACGATCAAGGCCAAGGCGGCGATCAAGGACGCCAACCGCATCCTCGGCTTCCCGTTCGCCCTGGGGGACAAGATCACCAAGGCGCTGCCGCCCGATGTCATGGGCAAGGGCCTCTCGTTGTCGGACGCGTTCGATCCCGACGCCAAGCGCTACAACGAGGCGGGGGAGTTCCGCGAGCTCTACTCCTCGAGCCCCGACGTGAAGAAGGTCGTCGACACGGGCATGGGCATCGAGGGCCTGATCCGCGGCACCGGCGTGCATGCGGCCGCGGTGATCCTGTCCTCGACGCCCTTGCTCGATCTCATCCCCATGCACCGCCGCGACCAGGACGGCGCGGTCATCACCGGCTTCTCGTACCCGCAGTGCGAGGAAATGGGCCTGATGAAGATGGACATGCTGGGGCTGCGCAACCTCGGCATCATCGACCACGCCGTCAAGCTCATCCGTCAGGTGACGGGCACCGACATCGACGTGCTCGACCTGCCCCTCGACGACGGGCCCACCTACGAACTGCTGGCTCGCGGCGACACCCTCGGCGTGTTCCAGCTCGACGGCGGACCCATGCGGGCGCTGCTCCGGCTGATGGCCCCCACCCGGTTCGAGGACATCGCCGCCGTGCTCGCGCTCTACCGGCCGGGCCCGATGGCCGCGAACGCCCACATCAACTACGCCGAGCGCAAGAACGGTCGCCAGCCGATCACGCCGATCCACCCGGAACTGGCCGAGGCGCTCGATCCGATCCTCGGCACCACCTACCACCTGCTCGTCTACCAGGAGCAGATCATGGCGGTGGCCCGCGAACTTGCCGGCTACACCCTCGGCGGCGCCGACCTGCTGCGGCGGGCGATGGGCAAGAAGAAGGCCGACATCCTCGCGAAGGAGTTCGCGCACTTCCAGGAGGGCATGCGCGGCAACGGCTACTCGGACGCCGCGATCTCCGCCCTGTGGGACGTCATGCTGCCGTTCTCCGGGTACGCCTTCAACAAGTCCCACACGGCCGGGTACGGGCTCGTGTCCTACTGGACCGCCTACCTCAAGGCCAACCATCCAGCCGAGTACATGGCGGCGCTGCTCGAATCGGTGCGCGACGACAAGGACAAGTCCGCGATCTACCTGGCCGAGTGCCGGCGCATGGGTATCCGGGTCCTGCCCCCCGACGTCAACGAGTCGGCGGCGATGTTCACCCCGGTGGGCACCGACATCCGCTTCGGACTCGGCGCGGTGCGCAACGTCGGTGGCCAGGTGGTTCAGGGCATCCTCGACGCGCGCGCCGAGCACGGCAAGGCCACCGACTTCTTCGAGTTCCTCGACCACGCGCCGCTCGTGGTGTGCAACAAGCGGATGATCGAGTCACTCATCAAGGCGGGGGCCTTCGATTCGATGGGTCACCCCCGCCGTGCCCTCATGCAGGTGTTCGAGAGCGCCGTCGACCAGGTGATCGATCTCAAGCGCAACCAGGCGAACGGGCAGGACGACCTGTTCGGCGACGGTTTCGGGGTTGCCGAGACCGAGGAACCGACCGCGTTGGTCCGCTCCTTGCCGGCGGTCGACGACTGGGACAAGATGACCAAGCTCTCGTTCGAGCGGGAGATGCTGGGCCTGTACGTGAGCGACCACCCGCTGCAGGGCCTTGAGCACGTGCTGGACGCCGAACGCGACATCTCGCTCGCGGCTCTCGTCGCACCCGACGGTGCCAAGCCCGACTCGGTCGTTGTGGCCGGGCTGATCACCGCGGTGCAGCGCCGGCAGAACAAGGCCGGCCATCTGTGGGCCTCGGTCACCATCGAGGATCTCGACGCCTCGATCACGGTGCAGGTGTTTCCCAAGGTCTACGAGGCCGTGTCGCATCACCTGGCCACCGACACGGTGGTGCGGGTGCGCGGTCGGGTGCGGGAGAAGGAGGACACGCTCGAGGTTCACGCGCAGGACATCGCCAGGGTCGACACCGACGCCGCCGAGTCGCGGCCCGTGCTGATCCAGATCCCCGCCACCCGGTGCACGCCGCCCGTGGTCGAGCAGCTGAAATCGGTGCTCAGCGCCCACCCGGGGGTCACCGAGGTGCGGCTGCGACTCACCACGGCCGGAACCCACCGCACGTTCCGGCTCGACGAGAGCCTGCGGGTGACGGCGTCCCAGCCGCTGATGGCCGACCTCAAGGCCCTGCTC
>DAIESZ010000096.1 GCA_027346035.1 Propionibacteriaceae bacterium | reverse complement strand
GCCATCTCCGACGCGTCGGAGACGAACCTGCGCAGCTACGACACGGTCAAGCGCGCGATCCAGCAGTCGGTCATGGAGCACGGCGGCACGGTCTCGCACCACCACGGCGTCGGCGAGGAGCACTCTCCGTGGATGGACCAGGACATCTCGCCCGCCGGCGTCCACATCCAGGCGAAGCTGTTCGAGGCCGTCGACCCGGGACGCAACCTCAACCCCGGCAAGATCGTGCACGAGGGGCGTCCGGGGATCTCGGCCAACAGCGAGGACGCCTGACCTCACGGCGTCCCGGACCGATCCGGGACGCCGTGAGCCCCCGTACGTGGCCGGTCCCCGAGGGGGTCCGGCCACGTCGCGTTTCGGATGGGACAACAACTCGCACTTTGTCCTGACATATGGTTGACTTTTACGAGCAGTGACGCTTCAGGGGAGGTTCCTCGCATGGGCACCGGCCAGTCGGTCATCACGATGGGACGCATCGGTGTCGACCTCTACCCCCTCCAGATTGGCAAGGGGCTCGGAGAGGTCAGCACCTTCGGCAAGTTCCTCGGCGGAAGCTCCACCAATGTCGCCGTCGCCACCGCGCGACTGGGTCACGACGAAGTCGCGGCCGTCACCGCGGTGGGCGGTGACCCCTTCGGCCGCTGGTTACGCGAGGAGATGCGCCGGCTCGGCGTGAGCGACCGCTACGTCCAGACCGTCGACGACCTGCCCACCCCGATCACCTTCTGCGAGATCTTCCCGCCGGACAACTTCCCCCTCTACTTCTACCGACGCCCCACGGCTCCCGACCTGCAGATCTCCCCCTACGACATCCCTCTCGGCGACATCGTCAACGCCGACGTGTTCTGGTTCACCGGCACCGGCCTGTCCCAGGAGCCGAGCTACTGGACCCACCTGACCGCCCTGGAGAACCGGGGACGCCGCCAGCACACGGTCTTCGACCTCGACTGGCGCGACGTGTTCTGGCGCGAGCGCCGGGTGGCGTTCGATCGCTACGCCGACGCCCTCCGGTATTCCACGGTCGCGGTCGGCAACCGCGAGGAGTGCGAGGTGGCGGTCGGCGAGACCGATCCCGAACGCGCGGCCGATGCCCTGCTCGAGCGTGGTGTCGAGATCGCCGTCGTCAAGCAGGGCCCGCGGGGCACGCTTGCCAAGACCCGGGACGACCGCGTCGAGATCGCGCCCACGAGGGCGACGATCGTCAACGGACTCGGCGCCGGCGACGCGTTCGGCGGCTCGCTCATCGACGGCCTGCTGCGCGGCCTGCCCCTGCGCCAGATGATCGAGCGGGCCAGCGCGGCGGGGGCGATCGTCGCGTCGCGACTCGAATGCTCCACCGCGATGCCGACCGCCGCCGAGATCGACGCGGTCGTCGCCGCCGGCACCACCGATGTCCTCGACGCGTGGGTCCCCCGCCTCGACAGCATGTGAATCCATGCCAGCACCCGACCGACACCACCGAAGGAGCGCCATGACCGATCTGCCGATCATCCGTCACTGGATCAACGGCGCCGAGGACGACTCGGCAACCCGCACCCAACCCGTGTACAACCCCGCCACCGGGGAGGTGATCGCGGCGGTGGCCCTCGGTGGTGCCGACGCGGTGGGGCGCGCCGTGTCCGTGGCCCTGGCCGCTCAGAAGGACTGGGGTGCCGCATCCCTCGCCAGGCGCACACAGGTGATGTTCAGCTTCCGTCAACTGCTCGTCGAGCACGCCGAGGAGATCGCCGAGGTCATCAGCGCTCAGCACGGCAAGACGGTGCCCGACGCCCTGGGCGAGATCGCACGGGGTCGCGAGACCGTCGAGTTCGCCTGCGGCATCGCCGAGGCGTCCAAGGGCGAATTCAGTGCGAACGCCTCGACCGGCGTGGATGTGCACAGCTCCCGGTATCAGCTCGGCGTGGTCGCCGGCATCACCCCGTTCAACTTCCCGGCCATGGTGCCCCTGTGGATGCATCCCATCGCGATCGCCACCGGCAACGCATTCATCCTCAAGCCCTCCGAGCGTGACCCCGGGGCGTCCAATCTCGTGGCGCGGCTCTATCGGGAAGCGGGCCTGCCCGACGGCATCTTCCAGGTCGTTCACGGCGGCAAGGACGCCGTCGACGCCCTGCTCACCCACCCGGACATCGCCGCGGTCAGCTTCGTGGGATCCACTCCCATCGCCAGGTACATTCAGCGCACCGCCATCGAGCACGGTAAGCGCGTCCAGGCCCTCGGCGGAGCCAACAACCACGCGGTGGTCATGCCGGACGCCGACATCGCCTTCGCCGCCGGCCAGATCGCGGCAGGGTCGTTCGGGTCCGCCGGCGAGCGTTGCATGGCCGTCCCCGTCGCGGTGGCGGTCGGTGCCGCTGCCGAGCCCCTCGTCGCCGCCCTGCGGGCCGAGGCCGAGAAGATCACCGTGGGTCCGGGCAGCAGTGCCGGCACCGACATGGGCCCGGTGATCACCCCGCAGGCCCGTGAGCGGGTGATCGAATTCATCACCGAGGCCGTCGAGGGTGGAGCCGAGGCGGTCGTCGACGGGCGCGATCTGGTGGTTCCCGGCCACGAGAAGGGATTCTTCGTCGGCCCGAGCGTCCTGCGCAACGTCCGCCCGACGATGCGCGCCTACTGCGACGAGGTGTTCGGCCCGCTGTGCGTGGTGATGGAGGTGGACACCCTTGAGGAGGCCCTGGACCTCGTCAACGGCTCGCCCTACGGGAACGGGTCGGCGATCTTCACCTCCAGCGGCGAGGCCGCCCGCACGTTCACCGAGAACGTCCAGGCCGGCATGGTCGGGGTCAACGTCCCGATCCCCGTCCCCGTCGGCTACTACTCCTTCGGCGGCTGGAAGGACTCGTTGTTCGGAGACCACCACGCCCACGGTCCCGAGGGGGTGCGGTTCTACACGCGCAACAAGGTGATCACGACTCGGTGGCCCCACGTGGAGCAGCACCAGGACGCCAGCATGCACTTCCCCGGCAGCAACTGACGCCGGACGCCGGCAGGGGGCCCGGCCACGCGTCGAAACCCCCTGCCGGCGGCGCGATTCAGCCCAGGGCTCGCAGCGCGGCCAGTGACGCGCGCGCGTTGTCGATCGGGCCGCGGCCCGGGGCCGGTTCCCCGTCGATCATGATGTCCTGTTCGAGCACGTAGTAGCCGTCGAACCCGGCCGATCCGAGTTTGGACACGATCGCCGCAAAGTCGATGTCCCCCTTGCCGATCGGGGTGAACATCCCCGCCCTGATGCCCTCCGACCACGTCAGCTCACCGGTGAGGAGCTTGTCGGTGAGGTCATGACGAACGTCCTTGGCGTGGACGATGTCGATGCGATCCGCGAATTCTTCGACGATCGCGACCGGGTCGCCCCCGCCGCAGGTGATGTGTCCGGTGTCGAGGCACAGGCCCACCGAGCTGTTGCGCAGCACGCGGTCGATCTCGTCCGCGTTCTGCACCATGGTGCCCCAATGCGGGTGCAGGCAGGCGGTCACTCCCCTGGCCGCGCAGACCTCCCCGATCCGGTCCAGGTTGTCGACCAGCGTCCGCCACCCCGCCTCGTCGAGTACCGGCCGAGCGTCGTAGCCCTCGGCACCCGAATGCGCGGCCAGGACCAGGTAGGAGCCACCGGCAACCTCGAAGGCGTCGAGTTCGCGCTCGACCGCGGGAATCGGGTCGGATGCCGGGTCGTGCATGACCGCGAGGAAGAACGCCCCCACCGGGGTGAGGCCATACTTGGCCACTTCCGTTGCTCGCGCCTGCGGTTCCACCGGCAGCCAGCCCTGCGGACCGAACTCCGTCGCCGTCAGTCCGATCTCCCTCATCTCCGCGAGGACCCGCTCGGGGGCCATCTGATGACCCCAGCCAGGGACCTCACAGACGCCCCAGCTGATCGGAGCACCGGCAATGAACATGTGTCTCTCCATTCATGGTGGTGATGTGTCGGGTCGGGACACGGCCCGACTGCGGTAGGGCTGCTCGATGGCAGGTGGGGCACCGCGATCCTCCGCGGCGTTCGGCTCACAGGTAGTGCCGCTGGGGACGCCTGGCGTGCTCGTACTCGTCGCGGGCCCGACGGGTGCTGTCGAGGGTCGAGACGCCGGAGACCGGGACGTCCCACCAGCTCGATCCGGGTGGGTTGGGGCCGGACAGGTCGGTCTCGATGTGGATCATGGTCGGACGCCGCGAGGCGTGGGCCCGCCGGTAGGCGTCGCGGAACTCGTCGATCCCGTGCACCTCGAGGACGTCGAGCCCCCACGATCTCGCGTTGGCCGCGATGTCGACGCCGACCGGCTGGTCGTCGTCGAGGTGGCCGCCCTCGCCGCGACGCCGGTACACCGTGCCGAAGCGCTGTGACCCCCGGGACTCGGAGAGGGCTCCGATCGAGGCGAACCCATGGTTCTGCAGCAGCACGTAGATGACCTTGATGTTCTCCTGCACGACCGTCGCAAGCTCCATCGGCAGCATCTGATAGGACCCGTCGCCGACGATCGCGACCACCTCCGCCTCCGGGCGTGCCAGCTTGACGCCGAGAGCGGCCGGAATCTCGTAGCCCATCGTCGAGAAGGCGTACTCGACGTGGTACTGGACCGGGGTGCGGGCCTGCCACAGTGCCTGCAGGTCCCCGGGCATCGACCCGGCGGCGTTGATCACCACGTCGTCGTCGCCCAGCAGTTCGTTGAGGGCTCCGAAGACCTCGGTCTGCGCGGGCAACGGCCCGTGCCCCAGGTGGTAGTGCCTGTCGGTGACGGCGAGCCAGGCCTGCTTCTCGGCCCTGATCTGCTCGCTGTACGCGGCGTCCACCCGATAGCCGTCGAGCAGATCGGTGAGGGCGGTGAGCGCCTCCCGGGCGTCGGCCACCACCATCTCGGCGGATTCCTTGGCCGCGTCGAAGGCCGACACGTTGATGTTGACGAAGCCGACCGTCGGGTTCTTGAACTGGGTCTTGGACGCGGTGGTGAAGTCGGAGTAGCGGGTGCCGATGCCGATGACGAGGTCGGCGGCGTCGGCGAGGTGGTTGGCGGCATCGCAGCCGGTCGAGCCCACTACCCCGACCGAGCATTCGTGGTCGAAGTTGATCGCGCCTTTGCCGGCCTGGGTGTCGGCCACCGGGATGCCGGTGCGGCGGGCGAACTCGCGCAACTGCTCACCGGCCTCGGAATAGATGACGCCACCCCCGGCGATGACGAGCGGGCGCCGTGCCTCGCGGATCCGGCGCGCCGCCCGATCCAGCGCGGCGGGCTCGGCCGGCGGCCGGCGCACGCGCCACACCCGCTTGTCGAAGAACTCGACCGGCCACGTGTGCGCCTCGGCCTGCACGTCCTGCGGCATCGCGATAGTCACCGCCCCGGTCTCGGCCGGGTCGGTCAGCACTCGCATGGCGTTGAGCAGCGACGGGATCAGCTGCTCGGGTCGATTGATCCGGTCGAAGAACCGGGACACCGGACGGAAGCAGTCGTTGACCGACGCGTCGAGGGTGGTGGGGTCCTCCAGTTGCTGCAGCACCGGGTCGGGGACGCGGGTCGCGAACTGGTCGGAGGGGAACAGCAGGACGGGAACCCGGTTGGTCGTTGCGAGGGCGGCGCCGGTGACCATGTTCAGGGAGCCCGGCCCGATGGACGCCGTGCACATCCAGGTCTGCAGGCGGTTGGTGGCCCTGGCGAACGCGGCCGCCGCGTGCACCTGGCCCTGCTCGTTGCGGGGCATGATGTAGGGCATCTCGTTCTCGCCGTCGGCCCGGGCGATCTCGTTCTGCAGCAGCGCCTGGCCGAGGCCGGCGACGTTGCCGTGCCCGAAGATGCCGAAGGCGCCGGGGATGAGGCGGCGTTCCACCCCGTCGCGTTCGGAGTACTGGTTGGAGAGGAAACGGATGGTCGCCTGCGCGACGGTCAGGTCGACCGTGTCCCGATAGGCTTCGTTGCTCACGGATGTGCTCCTGGTGTTCAGCGGGTGAAGGGAAGGCGGGGATCGATGTCCTGGTCGTCCCAGGTGCTGCGGATCCAGTGGTGGTGCGGGTCGTCCACCGCCAGCCACGTGTGGTCATCGGCCGGCCCGGCCATCACGTTGAGGTAATACAGGTCGTAACCCGGGGCCGCGACGCAGGGGCCGTGCCAGCCGTGCGGCACCAGCGCGACGTCACCGTCGCCGACCTCGGCGAACAGGTCGACCGGCCGCTCCGGGGTGCCGTAGGTGCGGTGGAACGCGAACCCGGGTCCGTCTGGCCCGGCGGCGACCTCGAAGTAGTAGATCTCCTCGAGTTCCCGCTCGACCTCGCTGTGCTCCTCGTGCTTGTGGGCGGGGTACGACGACCAGTTGCCGCCCGGAGTGAGCACCTCGCACACCAGCAGGTGGGAGGTCGCGACCCCGTTGTTCAGCGCGTAGTTGTTCACCTGCCGTGAGCAGTCACCCGCCCCCCGCAGGTCGGTGCGCACCTGGTCGGCGTCGTAGTGGGACGCCGGCAGGTCGGCACTCGCCCGCGCGGTGGGCACCGCGAACCGCCCACCGCCATCGGAGGTGATCGTCAGCATCGAGTGGCGCGGAACGTAGACGACGTCGCTGACCCCCTGGAACACCCCGGGACGCCCGGTGATCTCGAAGTGCGCGTCGTCCACCTGCACCCGACAGCCACCCTCGAGCGAGAGCACCAGGGCCTCGTCGGCGCAGGTCGCGACCGTCTCCGCCTCACCGGGCGCGAGGTTCACGACCTTGAGCCCGGACCAGGACCACCCCGCCCGCTCGGGGGTGATGTCGACCGTGAACCGGTCATGCGCGCTGCCACCGGCGGGAACGTAGAGGTCGGGATTCGTGTTCACAGGAGTCCTACCGTTTCGTCGACTGCCGCCGCCACATCGCCGGACGGCGGGAACAACAGCGAGCGCCCGATCACCAGGCCCCTCACGGTGGGAAGAGTGAGCGCGGTGCGCCAGGCCTCCAGCGTCTCATCCGGCCGATCCGGAACGGCGCCACCGAGGAGCAGCACCGGGAGGGTGCCGGCCCGCAGCACCCGTTCCATGTTCGCAACCACCGGGAGCTTCAGCCAGGTGTATGCGGAGGTGCGTCCGAGCCCGGACGCGATGGCCATCGAGGTCATGACCGCCTCGGGGCTCAGGTCGTTGACGATCCGATCGTCGCGCCACCGCGTGACGAAGGGTTCGATGATCGCCATCACGCGGTGCTCGGCCAACTCGTCGACGGCGTGCGCACAGGCCTCGAGGGTGTTCGCGCTGCCCGGATCGGAGTAGTTGATCCGTAACAGCATCTTGCCGCCGTCGAGGCCTGCCGACACGACACCTCGGGCGTCGTAGCAGGTGAACCGGTCGTCCATCTCGAAGCTCGCACCCTTCAGGCCGCCGCGGTTCATCGATCCGAAGACGAGCTTCCCGTCGAGCGCCCCGAGCAGGGCGAGGTCCTCGATCATGTCGGCGGTGCCGAGGAAGCCGTTGACTCCCGGGCGGCTCAGCGCCTCCACGCAGCGGCCGAGCAGTTCCTCCCGCGAGGCCATGGCCGTGTCGTCGCGACCCGCGCCCAGCGCACCTCGCGCGGGATGATCACACGCGATGACCATCAGCCTGTCGCCGCCCGAAGGCAGCACCCCCCTGGGGCGGGTGGCGAGCGTTTCGGCGATCCGCTCCGGGTGCGATGCCCGGATCTGCACGAGGCGTTCCGTGAGGGACATCGTCATCCTTCGTTCGACCCCGGTCGCGTCGATCCCGGGCAATGGGCACCAGCCTGCACCGTGGAACTTCGCATGTCAATCAATTGACCGGACAAAATGACTTCCTCTTGTCGTAAGACGCGTACACCCTGACGATACGTGAGCTTTATGCCCGGACCTACCGGTTGATCGCTAGCCTGTGCATAGCCTCGCGCACCACGAAGGAGTGCCAGACATGACCGGCGACGTCTTCGCCCCCTCGATCAACCTCGACCGCAACAGCCCCGTGCCGCTCTACTTCCAGATCGCCGAGCCGATCGCCCAGTTGATCCTGTCCCGGCAACTCGAGACGGGCACGCGGATCGAGGACGAGTTGTCGATGGCCAAGCGGCTCAAGGTCTCGCGGCCGACCGCGCGGCGTGCCCTCCAGCGGCTCGTCGACCAGGGCCTGGTCGTGCGTCGACGCGGCGTCGGAACCCAGGTCGCACCCCAACTGATCCACCGCCCCTCGGAACTCACCAGCCTGCTGGGCGACCTCATCCAGAGCGGCTTCCACGCCACGACACAGGTGCTCGACTACACGGAGCGCCTCGCCGATGCGGGGGACGCCGCACTGCTCGGCGTCCCCGAAGACACACCGATCATCGAGACCCGTCGACTGCGCCTGGCCGACGGGGAGCCGATCGCACTCATGCGCAACCTCCTGCCCGCGAGACTGGCACCGAGCCGCGACGAACTCGAGGCCACGGGGCTCTACGAGGGCCTGCGGCAGCGCAACGTGCAGCTTCTGTCGGCCCGTCAGTCGATCGGGGCCCGCAACGCGACCCCCGACGAGGCGAGATTGTTGCAGATGAAGCGGGGCGCGTCGCTGCTCACGATGCGTCGAACCACCATCGACGACGCCGGGGAGATCATCGAGTACGGCGATCACATCTACCGCGCCGACCGCTACACCTTCGACTCGACGGTCTTCGCCAGCTGAGCCACGCCTTCCGGGGCTGAGGCCTCATCTCATGCTGCTGATTTGTCCTGACATATGGTTGACATTCCCTGCCGTCGGTAATTCAATGGATGCGAGGCGCTCGGCCATCCCCCTACTGCGCCCGGGGAGGCCGACGACGAGATTGCAGCCGAGGCAGCATCGGCTGACGAGCCATCAAGGAGTTCCCACCCATGCCGATCGCCTACACGCCCGGGCCCCTGCTCGACGCGGCCCGGAAGTTTCCCACCGTGCTGTGGAACGACTCGGCCGATCCGGACGAGTTGCGCCAGTCGATCTCCTTCGGTGCCGTCGGGGCCACGTGCAATCCGGCCATCGCCTTCGCCGCCATCACCCAGAAGCGGGAGCGCTGGATCCCCCGCATCCGGGAACTGGCCGAGGAGATGCCGGACGCCGGCGAGTCCGAGATCGGTTGGCAGGTCGTCCGGGAGTTGTCGATCGAGGGCGCGAAGCTGCTGGAGCCGATCTTCGAGGAACACCGGGGCATCAACGGACGCATGTCGGTTCAGACAGATCCCCGCCTCGCCCGAAGCGCCGACGCCCTCGTCGCGCAGGCGCAGGAATTCGCCGATCTCGCCCCCAACATGGTCGTCAAGGTGCCCGCCACGAGCGCCGGGCTGCGGGCGATCGAGGAGGCGACCTACCGCGGGGTGTCGATCAACGTCACGGTCTCGTTCTCGGTGCCGCAGGCTGTGGCCACCGGCGAGGCCATCGAGCGAGGACTCACGCGCCGCGAGGCCGACGGCAACGACGTCTCCCGCATGGGGCCGGTGGTGACGATCATGGGCGGACGCCTCGACGACTGGCTGAAGATCGTCGCCGAACGCGACCAGCTGTTCCTCGACCCCGGACATCTGGAGTGGGCCGGGATCGCCGCGATCAAACGGGCCTACCGGGAGTTCCAGCAACGCGGCCTGCGGGCCCGCATCCTCAACGCGGCGTTCCGTAACGTGCTCCAGTGGTCCGAACTCCTCGGCGGCGACCTCGTGATCTCGCCGCCGTTCGCGTGGCAGCAGCGCATCAACGGGTCGGGCTACCAAGTGGTCTCCCGCATCGACGAACCCGTTGCCCCCCACATCATGGACACCCTGATGCGGATCCCCGACTTCGTCCGCGCCTACGAGCCCGACGGCATGACCCCCGACGAGTTCGACGCCTACGGCGCGACCCGGCGGACGCTGCGCGCGTTCCTCGATGCCGACAACGATCTCGACATGCTGGTGCGAGACGTGATCCTGCCGCGTCCGTGACATCTGCAAGGATCCAGTGAGGCTCACCGGAGTGGGTCGCCCTGGACCGGTGGCTACCCGCCCCGCGACACGGGTGTCGACGAACAGGGGAGGGCGAACCGTCATGGTTCTCGGAGTGACCGCATGGACTCTCATCGTGGTGGCGGCGATCCTCGTCGGATTGGCCAAGACGGCGCTGCCCGGGAGCGGCATCCTCCCGGTTGCGCTGCTCGCCGGCGTCCTCCCCGCGAAGGCGTCCACCGGCATCGTGCTGCTGATGCTCATCGTCGGTGATGTCGCGGCGATCACCGTCTACCGGCGTGACGCGGACTTCGGAGCGCTCAAGCGGCTGCTGCCGGCGGTACTGGTCGGCGTCGCCGCGGGTGGCGGATACCTGTCGTTCGCCTCGGATCTGGCAACCAAACGCACCATCGGGGGCATCCTGCTGGCGATGGTCACCTGGACGGTCGTGCGGCGCAGGCTGTCCCGGCGCCCCAACCCGCATCACGGGGACGAGTCGAGCATCCACCCGGTCCGCCGGTGGTTCTACGGAAGCCTCGCCGGCTTCACGACCATGGTCGCCAACGCCGGCGGCCCCGTGACCAGCATCTACATGCTGTCGGCGGGCTTCGACGTGGTGCGCTTCCTCGGCACCACGGCATGGTTCTACTTCGCCGTCAACCTCATCAAGGTCCCGGTGGCGATCGCCGTCGGCAGCGTGGGGTGGCAGACCCTGACGACCGCCGGCCTGATGGCACCGGTCATCCTCCTGAGCGCGCTGGTGGGCGTGCGACTGGCCAGGATCATGCCCCAGCGGGTGTTCGACCCCCTCGTGCTCGGCTTCAGCGCACTCGCGGCGGCCTGGCTGCTCGTGTGACGAGCCGGACGCCGGCCACACCGGCCGCACACCCGTCAGGTGGCGTCGGGGCCCGGCTCGTGCGCCGGTTGGCCGGCGGGTGCGGTCGCGACGACCATGCCCCCCTGTCGGCGCACACCGCTCCCGAAGCTCGACCCGCCCTCCTCCTCCGGCGCCGCGGTTCCACCGTCGGTGAACTCGACCAGCACGGAATCCTCGTCGACTGATACCTCGTGATCGCCGGCGTCGGTCAGGGGCGCCGCCCACTCAGACCACAACGAACCGGCCCCCGGTCCGATCAGGCAGGCCGACCCGACCTGACCTCGCGGTGAGGAGCGCCAGCTGAGTTGCACCCGATCGTGTGGTCGTGCACGGTCGAGCATGGCCACGGCGACCCGGTGGAAGTCCGCGAGGTCGGCGCCGTCAACCCGGCGACCGGCGATGGCGACGGTGACCCGGCGTGCCCGCGCCGCCCGGATGGCCGCAGCCAAGTCGGTCGTGAGCAACGATTCGGCGACGAGATGATCGCGGGTGGTGCTCTGCAGCAGCGAACAGACCGCGCGCTCGTCCGGGCCGAGCCGTTCGCCTGCCGCGATCCGCTGCAGCATCGGCACGACCTCGCCGTCAAGGGACGCTTGGCGGCGTGAGATCTCTTCCTCTCGGGCGCGCTCGAGGGCACGGCCACGCTCGACGCCGGCCTGAGCAGCGGCTTCGTCGGCCACCTGACGACTGGTGCGGTCCATGAACTGGCGGAGGTAGCCGGCGCACACCCCCCAGATGACCGTCTGGTAGGTGCCGTCGACCAGGGGGAGCAGCGCGAACTGTCCGCGGAGGAGGAGGACGAACGATCCGATCACGGTCGCGGTCGCGATGACGGCGAGCGCGGTGCGCATGCGCTCGCGGACGGCGATGATGACCACGGCCGGGTCGAAGGCGCTGATGAACCAGGTGCGATAGTCGAGGATCTGCGGAGACCTCAGGTTGGCGAGTTGCGCCGCCCACACGAGCGCCACCGCCACGGCCGCCGACGACCACCAGGGATCGCGGGTCGGGACGACCGCGACGGCGAGTGTGACCAGTGGGATGAGCACCATGCCGGCGATCGACAGGCCGGGCACGGTCTGGGCGTTCACGTACATGACGCCGATCACGGTGGCGCTGGCGACCTGGATGGCGGCCAGCACGAATGCGGCTGCCAGCGACCGGATCCGCCACTGGCGTTCCCGACCGTCCGCGACGGGTTCCGGGTCGACGAGCGGCACCCGGAGGATCACGCTGGTGCCGGACCCCGGGCGCGACCGGACCTCCGCCCGTCCACCCACAGCCTCCAGCGAGGCCTGCACGCTGGTGCGGAGGCCGAGCCGGCGTTCCGACACCTGCGAGGGGTCGAAGCCCCGGCCACCGTCGACGATCGTCACCTCGAAGGTGTCCCCATCGATGCGACTCGTCAGCGCGGCCGCGGTGCGGCCCGAGTGCCGGGCCACGTTGGACAGCACCTCGCAGGCGGCCACCTCCAGCGGCTCACCTGCCGGCCCGGTCGGCCAGCCGGGCCCCCGGACGTCGAGGTCGAGGCCGAGTCGCCTGGCGTGTGCCCGGACCGTCCGGAGTGGATCCTGGTCGCTCGGGCGATGGCCCGCCAACTGCTCGAGGGCCCGCTCCGCCAGGTCGCGGGCCGCGGCCTGATCGCCACGGGCCGCGAGTGTCAGCGAGGCGAGCACGGTGTCGTGGATGAGCGCGTCCCAGCGCTCCCGGAGCCAGATCCGCTCGCGGCCCAGGGCGGCCTGGTGCCGCCTCCGTTCGGTCAGGGCCGCCGCCCGTTCCACCCGCGTCACCTCCGCCCGCAGCGCGCGGGCGACGATGAAGGCGACGAAGCCTCCGGTGCCGACGAGGATCCCCTCACTGATGCCCTGGACGACCCCGATCAGCTCCACGCGCCGGATGACCAGGGCGGCCACGTCGACGATCACGATGGGGATCCCGAGCGGTGGCATCAGGACCACCCCGACCACGTCCATCCCGACCGCGAGCACATAGGCGAGAGGCGTGTAGGCGCCGAGGCCAGGGGCCTCGCGCCGCGTCATCGCGAGCGCCACGCCCACCACCATGGCCACGATGACGAACACCCTGAGGGCCGTCAGCGTGTGCCGCGGCGACCTCCAGAAGGCGAGCCCGACGACGAGCGGGACCGCGAGCAGCGCCTGTGCCGCCACAGCGAACCACAGGGGATAGTAGAGGGGCTGAGCGAGCGTCTCACCGAGACCGAGCAGCCACGTCACCGCCAGCGCGACCACGACAACGCGGCGCAACCGGTGGGCCAGGTCGCGTCCGTCGAGCGGATCGTTACCGAGGCCGGCGCGCCACATCGGGGGCCACGTATCTGTTCGGGGCGGGAGCATCCACGACTAGGCAGAATAGCGTGCCCAGCCTCGTTGTGGGTGCTGGGTGGGTCAGTGTGTCGGGCGGGGAGCCTCGACGAATCCGTCTTCGACCGCCCGCATGTACAGCTCGGTCTTCGTGGCCGCCGGTCGACCGACCAGGTCGTAGCGACGCCGCACCCGCATGAGGTAGTCCTTCACGGTGTCGGGGGCTATGCCCATCCGACGGGCGACCGACTTCATCGGCAGTCCTGTGGCGTACAGCCGCAGCGCCTCGGCCTCGCGGGGCGCGAGATTGGGGATCTCCTGCTCCTGGGAGTCGAGGACACCGGCCCAGTCGCCACTGAGGTAGGGCTCGCCACTGGCGACGATGCGCACGGCCTCCGCCAGCACCGACAACTCCTCGGTCTTGGCGACGATGCCGCTCGCCCCCGCGCGGAAGCAGCGGCCGACCACCGCTGCATTGGTTTCCTGTGTGTACAACAGGGTCGGCCACCCCCTCCCGACAAGTGCGCTGACGTTGTCGGCAGGGAGGGACCCGTCGCCGAGTTGCAGGTCGAGGACCACGACGTCGTAGGGACCGCCGGCGTCGAGAACCTCGTTCACCCGATGCGCCGTCAGCGCGTCGTCGATCGGTAGGACGGAGGCGATGGCGTCGACAACCCCCCGAAGGATCGGTGGATGGTCATCGATCAGCGCTACGCGCAAACCCGCCATCATCTCCTCCGTCCCAGGTCGCTGCCACGAGCCGATCGCGGGATACTCCCCAACCCGCGGGCCCCTGCACCGGCCTGTGCAGACTATTCCGTGGACCCCATCATGCCGTCGAGCCCCCCATTTGGGGGGATTCTGGGCCGAACGCCCGGCACGCGGCCCCCTGCGGGGCCGCCGTTCGATCGGCACAGCTCCGGTAGCCTCGGGGGGTGAGTATCGAGGTTCGCGAGATCAACCCGGACGAGCACCTGGCATTGGTCACGTCCGCGTCGGCCGACCGGCGGCCGGTGGCGCCCGTCGCCAGCTTCCTGCAAACCCCCGCGTGGGCCAAGGTCAAGCCCGAGTGGCGCCACGAGTCGGTGGGCTTCTTCCGCGACGGGACACCGGTGGGGTCCGGCCTCGTGCTCTACCGGAGCCTGCCGCGGATCGGGAGGTCGCTGGCCTACCTGCCCGAGGGGCCGATCCTCGACTGGGACGCGCCCGACGTCGCCGACGCGCTGCGCGCCCTCGCCGCTCACGTGCAGCGCCGGGGCGCCTTCGGGCTGCGGATCGGCCCGACCGTCGTCTGGCGGCGCTGGGACACCGAGACGGTGAAGTCGGCCGTCGCCGATGCCGGCATCACCTCACTCGACCAGGTGGCGCCGACGGCCACCGCGCGGGTCGGCACCCGCCTGACCAACACCCTGCGCCACCTCGGATGGCGGGCACCGAAGTCGGCCGACGGGTTCGCCGCCGGGCAGCCTCAGTACAACTTCGCCCTGCCCCTCACCCACGACGATGGGACGCCGAAGACCGACGACCAGCTTCTCGCCGGCATGAACCAACTGTGGCGGCGCAACATCAAGAAGGCCGACAAGCTCGGCGTCGAGGCCGTTGCCGGCACGCGCGCCGACCTCGCGCGGTTTCACGAGCTGTACCTCCTCACGGCGTCCCGCGACCACTTCACGCCGCGACCGCTCGGCTATTTCGAGACGATGTGGGACGCCCTCAACGGGGAGGACCCCGACCGCATGCGTGTCTACCTCGCCACCCACGAGGGCGACCTCGTCGCCGCGACCACGTGGATCCGGCTCGGCCGGCGCGCGTGGTACAGCTACGGCGCGAGCAGCAATGACAAGCGCGAGGTGCGTGGGTCCAACGCGATCCAGTGGCGGATGATCCGCGACGCCCGGGACTGCGGGGCCGACGTCTACGACCTGCGTGGCATCACTCCGGGCGTCGCGTCCGATGACCCCGAGATCGGGCTCATCCAGTTCAAGGTGGGCACCGGTGGGGAGGCGTACAGCTACATCGGCGAATGGGACCTGCCGCTCAACCGGGCCCTGTACGCCGCCTTCGACCTGTACATGAGCCGCCGCGGACGCTGACACACCCCGGCGTCCGGATGGTAGAACTTGGCCATGGCACGGGTGGCGGTCACGCGTCCGGACGCCGGGGTCGCCCCGTCCGGACGCTGGTTGTTGTCGTCGCTGGCGGGCTACCGGCGCTCGTGGCTGGCGAGTGACCTCGTCGCCGCGCTCACGCTGACGGCGATCGCCGTTCCCGAGCAGATGGCCACCGCGCACCTTGTCGGGGTGTCGGCGGCCACCGGACTGTGGGTGTTCGTCGTGGGTTCGGTGGTGTTCGCGCTGCTCGGACGCCACCACCTCATGTCGGTGGGTGCGGATTCGACGATCGCCCCGATCATCGCCGCCGGCGCGGCGGGGGTGGCCGTGGCCGGCGGCTCGGCGTACCTCTCGGTCGTCTCGCTCATCGGGGTGCTGGCCGGCATCCTGCTCCTCGTGGTCGGCGCGGCCCGGCTGGGCTGGGTCGCCCAGTTCCTGTCCCGTCCGGCGATGACCGGGGTGCTCATCGGGATCGCAATCGAGATCGCCGTCCACCAGCTGCCGGCCCTCCTGGGCATTCCCGCCACGAGCGGTTCCCTGACGCACCGGGTACTGTCGGCCGCCCGCGAGCTCGGCGCGGTGCAGCCGTGGCCGCTTGCACTCGGACTCGGCGTGCTGGCGGTGATGGTCGCGACCGAACGCCTGGACGCCCGCATCCCCGGCGCGCTCATCGGTGTCGGAGCGGCCACGGCGGCCGTCATCGTCGGTCACCTCGACGTGCGCGGCGTCCGGGTGCTCGGCGTCATCACCGGTGGCCTTCCGCACCCCGACCTCGCGCTGTGGACGCCCGCGACGGCCGGCCGGGTGGTGCTCACTGCGGTGACGGTCGCGTTCGTCTGTGTCATGCAGACCGCCACCACCGAGCGGGCCGTCGAGGACACCGCCGCCGACCTCGAGCGGGACGTGCTCGCGATCGGAGCGGCCTCGGTGGTGGCCGGCGCGCTGGGCACCTTCGGTGTCGACTCGTCCCCGCCCAGGTCGCAAGTCCTCGCGTCGTCGCGGGCACGCACCCAAGTGTCCGGCCTGGTGGCGGCCGGCCTGGTGCTCGTGGTGGTGCTGTTGGCCGGAGGGACCCTGCAGCGAGTCCCCGAGGCCGCGCTGGCCGGCGTCCTTCTGTTCGTGGCCGGCCGGCTGTTCCGCGTGGGTGACCTCGTGGCCGTGCTGCGGTTCGACCGGGTCGAATTCACGATCGGGACGCTCACCGTGGTCGCGGTCATCGTGCTCGGCATCGAACAGGCGATGATCGTCGCGATGGCCCTCTCGCTCGCCGTGCGGGTGCACCGCGAGACCCGACCCCACGACACCCTCATGGGTCAGGAGGTCGGCACCGACCACTGGATCCCGACGAACATCGCCCGCCCCACCCGCCAGCTGCCCGGGCTCGTCGTGTACCTCGTCTACGCGCCCCTGTGGTACGCGAACGCGGCCCACGTCGTCCGCCGGCTGCGTCACCTCATCGACGGGGCCGATCCGCCCGTCCGGGCCCTCGTCCTGGACGCCGACGCGGTGTCCGACATCGACTACACGGCCGCAGCGGCCCTCCGGGAACTGCTCGACGACCTCCGGGCCGCCGGGGTGCGGGTCGCGGTGGCACGAGCGTCCCGGCCGCTGCACCACGAGCTCAAGCACGGCGGGCTGCTGAAGGTCATCGAAGGTGGCGAGGTCTTCCTGTCGGTCGAAGAGGCCGTCAACGTGGTGCGCCGTGACCTGCCCGATGACCGCCCACGGGGCTGACCCGCGGCTCGGCACACCGGGCACATCGACCCGGTAGCCTCGATGTCGCACCGCGCGTCGTGACGCGCGACCCACCACGCCGGGGCCACATTCCCTCACCGAACGGGCGGTTCGCATGACTCTCACCCTTCATCTCGACACCGGCGCGTGGCGCGAGCACCTTCGGCACGTGGCCGACACGACGCCCGGTCTGGTTCCGGTGGCCAAGGGCAACGGGTACGGGTTCGGGCTGGGCCGGCTCACCGCCGAGGTGATCGCGCTGGGCGCCGACACCCTGGCGGTCGGCATCGTCCAGGAGGTCGCGGTGGTGCGGCGCGCCGGGTTCACCGGCGACGTCGTCGTACTCACCCCATGGACACCGGCCGACGGCACCGAGGTGCTCGCCGACCCCCGGGCGATCGTCACGGTCTCGCGGCTGGGGGATCTGCGGACCCTCGCCACCGGGCATCCCGGCACCCGGGTGCTGCTCGAGGTCCTCACCTCGATGCGCCGCCACGGGCTGCCCACAAGTGAACTCGCCCAGGCGGTGGCGATCGTCACCGGCTCACAACTGAGGGTCGAGGGCTGGACGATCCACCTGCCCATGGTGGAGTCCGGGCGACTCGCAGAGGCGCGAGCGCTGGCCTCCGCCGCGTTGCAGCAGCTGCAGGTGCCCTTGTGGATGTCGCATCTGCGCTCCGACGAGTACACGACGCTGGCCGGCGAGGTGCCGGTGCCACTCCGGCTGCGCGTGGGCACCGCGCTGTGGCTGGGAGCCCCGCAGACCCGGCGGGTCACCGCCCGGGTGCTCGACGTGCACCGCGTCGAGCGGGGCGAGCGCGTCGGCTACTGGCAACGCCGACTGCCCCGATCCGGCTATGTCGTCGTCGTGTCGGGCGGCACCGCCAACGGGGTCGCGATGGAGGCGCCGACCGCCGGCGTCACCTCCCGGCAGCGAATGCTCGCCGCGGCGTCCGGGTCGATGGAGGCACTCGGGTTGGCCCTGTCGCCCTACCGCATCGACGGGAAGAAGCGGTTCTTCGTCGAGCCTCCGCACATGCAGTCGTCACTGGTTTTCCTGCCCGGTGACGCCGGTGTCGCCATCGGCGACGAGATCCCGGTCGAGGTGCGGCTCACCACCGTCACCGTCGACCGGATCGACGGCTGAGGGATCACGCGGGTCAACTGGCCCAGTGACCCGAGAAGAACAACCACGACCAGCCGACCACGGCCAGGCAGGACGCCGTCACTGCCAGCGCGATGAAGCCTCCCCACAGCAGTCGGCCCAGCTGCGACTTCGGCCGGCGCGATGCGAGCTGCCCGAGCAGCAGGAACAGCGGGAACCACAGGAGCAGCGCCCGGTTGCTCGACATCCACCAGTAGCTGGTCACGAACACGAGCACCTGGACGCCGACGTAGGCGGCCTCGGGCCATTCGCGGCGCACGAGGCACCAGACGGTGGTGACCGTGCCCACGGCGATCGTCATGATCTCGGCGGCGAACATCACCGCCACCAGATGCTGGCCCGCCGGCCAGTAGGACGCGTGCGCGGCGTCCAGGGTGTTCTGGAACGACTCGAGCGGGGAGTGGATCCCGTGCCTGCTCCAGCCCTGGCTCTGCGCGTTGAACCAGGCCATCCACGATCCGGTGAGGGAGTGCAGGTAGGCCAGGTAGCCGGCCACCACCGCCACGGGCACCAGGAGCGTGGACAGCCTCACGCCGACCCGGCCGCGCTGGTAGACGGCGAGGATGACGAGCGCCCCGACCAGGAACACACCGCTGACCCGGAAACCGCAGGCGACGGCCGCGAGCAGCGCCGCCTGCAACCACCGGCGCGACAGGGCCCGTTCCCAGGCCCAGAACGCCTCGGCCGCGAACGGGGCCTCGGTGTAGGTCACGGCGGTGAACACGGTCATCGGCGCGAGCAGCCAGAACACCGCGGGAAGCACGCCGCCGAGCCGGTACAGCGCCCACGCGGCGAACGCCGAGCCGGCCAGGGCCAGAAGCTCGCCCGTGACGAGCATGGGCACCCCGATCGCCGCGAACGCCCGCATCACGGCCGGCAGGGCGGGGAAGAACGCCATGTTCTCGGGATCGGAGTAGCCCACCTGGGCGATCGCCAGGAAGTGCTGGACGTCCCAGCCGGCCAGGGCGTCGGACAGGCGGCGTCCGGTGCTGATCAGGACGATCAGCAGCGCCAGCAGCACCAG
>DAIESZ010000079.1 GCA_027346035.1 Propionibacteriaceae bacterium | reverse complement strand
CTCGATCGCCTCCCGCAGCCTCTCCTGCGCCGCGCCGTATGCCGCGAAGTCACCTTCCTTGAGGGCCGCCTGACCTTGTGCGTAGGCCGCCTGTGCATCCTTGAGGGCCTGGGCGAGTGCCGCCGCTTTGGCGGTGCCGGTCGGGGCCTGCGTCGACGGCGTCGGACTCGGTCCGGGCCCGGTCGGGGTGGGCGTCGGGGTGGGCGTCGGGGTGGTCCCGGGGGTCGTTCCAGGCGCCGGCGTCTCGGGCGTCGTCGTCCGGGTGTCGCCGGCCTGCGCGCCGGAGGACCCCCCGAACAGGTCGTTGAGCGCGTCGTCGAGTGAACCGGCCCAGGCGATCTTGTCGCCGAACGCCACGGCCACGGCATTCAAGCGGGGGTAGGACCCGCTGGCCCGGGCCTGGACGTAGATGGGCTGCACATAGAGCAGCCCGCCCCCGACCGGAAGGGTCAGCTGGTTGCCGAACGTCACGGTCGAGGCGCCGGTCGACTGGGTCGTGGAGATGAACTGGGCCAGCGTGAGAGCCAGCTGTGGGTCCTTGGACTGGACGGGCGAGGTCCGCATGTCGTTGTACACCTGTCCGGGGCCGTTCACGGTGCCCCCGGTCGTCTCGAGCAGGCGCAGCGTGCCGTAGTCGGCGGCCCTCGTGCCCGTTTCGTCACCAGCGTCGCCATCGACGGCGAGGAACCCCGAGAGCACGTTGCGGTCGCCCGTGGGCATGAACGTGGACGTCAGGGAGAACGACGGCTTGCTCGTGCCGGGCATGGCCAGGGACAGGTAGTAGGGCGGCTGCAGGGCGGTCTCGGACTGCGTCGGGTCGTCAGGCACCCGCCAGAAGTTCTGCCCGCCGTAGAACGACGCCGCGTTGGTGTCGTGATATTTGGCGAGGAGCTGGCGCTGGACCTTGAACAGGTCCTCCGGGTAGCGCAGGTGCGACATGAGGCTGCCCTTGATCGCCGAGAGCGGCTTGACCGAGCCGGGGAAGACCTTCATCCAGGCCCGAAGGATGGGGTCCTTCTCGTCCCACTGGTACAGAGTGACCGTGCCGTCATAGGCGTCGACCGTTGCCTTGACTGAGTTTCGGACGTAGTTGACCTGGCCACCCTGCACGGCGCGCACGGACTCACGCGTGCGGGTGACGGAGTCCTCGGTGGCGACGTCGAGCGAGGTCATCTGGGAGTAGGGGTACTGCGCGCTGGTGGTGTAGCCGTCGAGGATCCACAACACGCGTCCGTCGACGACGGCGGGGTAGGCGTTGCCGTCGAGCGTCAGCCACGGCGCGACGCGTTGCACCCTGTCGCGAGGAGTGCGGAAGTCGAGGATGCGCGAGTCGTTGGTCACCGCGTCGGAGAGGAGGAAGTTGATCTCCCGGTACTTGAGGGCGTAGGCCAACCGTCGCGCGGGGTCGAGCTGCACACCGCCGGTCCCGGCGTAGGTGTACGTGATCTGGCCGGTGCCGTTGGGATCGGGGTAGTCGAACTCCTTCTGGCCCCCGCCGACGATGGAGTACTCCGGGGAGCTCTCGCCGAAGTAGATCCGTGGCTCGTAGGTGCCGAGAGCGCCCGTCGACCCGATCGTGGACTCGAAGAACGTGGGCCGCCCGTCGTCCTCGCGGGTGTTGCCCTTGGCAGCCACGACACCGTAGCCGTGGGTGTAGACGGTGTGGTCGTTGATCCAGTTGCGCTGGCCTTCCGGGATGCCGTTGAGGTCAAGCTCGCGCGCCGCGATGACGGTGTCCGTGAGGACCCCGCCGAGACGGTAGCGGTCGACGTCAAGGACGTCGGCGAACTGGTAGTAGCCCTTGGAGGCCTCGAGCTGCTTGAACGTTGGGCTCACGATGTTGGGGTCGATGAGGCGGATGCCGGGGACGGTCGCCGCGTCACCACGCAGCTGGCCGGGGGTCGCCGTCGTCTTGGTGTCGTAGCGCTCGACCTTGATCGCGTCGAAGCCGTATGCCGCCCGCGTCGCATCGATGTTGCGCTGGATATAGGGCACTTCGAGGGACTTCTCGGACGGACCCACCTTGAGCGACTGCACCAGAGCTGGGTAGATGCCGCCGACCGCGACGACAAGGACTGCGAGGACCGCGACTCCAACCAAGGGAAGCCGCCACGACCGCGTCCAGATAACGGTGAGGAACATCAGCGCCACCATGACCGCGGCGATCGCGAGGATGCCCTTGGTGGGGATGACGGCGTGCGACTGGGTGTACTGGATACCGGTCATCCGCGTCGACTGTGCGGTCGCCAGGTTGTAGCGGTCGAGCCAGAAGCCGACCGCCCGCACCAGGACCAGGGCTGCGGCCAGAACCGACAGATGCACGCGCGCGGCTTGGGTCGATCGGGTTCGCTGTCCGAGCACGACGCCGCCGTAGAGGTAGTGCGTGAAGGCCGCGACGATGAAGCCGAGGACGAGCGTCATCGTGAGGAACGCCACGATGAAGTTGAACCACGGCAGGTCGAACACGAAGAAACCGAGGTCCATCCCGAACTCCGGGTCCGTCGTGCCGAACGGGGAGGCGTTGCGCCAGAGCAGCCAGGTGTCCCACTGCGTCGCGGCGCTGAGGCCGGCGAAGAGGCCGAGCGCGAGAGGCCCGGCGATCGTCGCCGTGCGTCGCATGGGCTCCACCAGCTGCCGGTAGTGCTCCATCGCCTGGGTCTCCGGCGACGGCGGATAGATCGGGCGGTGGCGGAAGGCCAGGTGGATGCTCGACCACACGACCGCGGCCATGATGACTCCGCCCACGAGGCCGAGCAGGAGCTTCACGACGATCTGCGTGGTGAACACCGACGTGAAGTGCACCGAGTCGTACCACAGCATCTCGGTCCAGAATCCCGCCACCGTGGACGCCAGCAGACCGAGCGCGGCAAGGATGATGAGGGCCATGACGAGCGGACTCCGTCGTGGGAGGGTCGCCGGTCCAGCCACCCGAGGGTCACCCGGCTCGCCGGGCTCCCCTGATCCGCCCCGCATCGGGCCGAAGTCGCTGCTGCTCACGTGACGCCCTCACCTGACTCGTGGTGACTCATGCTGCTGTTTGCGGCAACCATAACCCGCCCGACTGCGCGCCAGGTCGCACCCACCGGTCTGCTGCCCGGTCGACGGGCGACGGGTGGGCTCCGGGCGGCCGGCCGGGCGGCATACGGCACGATGGAGTGGTGAAGTCTCAGCCGGTCCTCGACCCCCTCGCCATCGCCGTCCTCGACACCGAGCGCCACGTCGCGGCTGCCGGCTGGGATCAGCCCCCTCGGCTGTTCGCCCTCGTGCGCACCGCCGACCTGCTTGAGCGGGAGCCGCACCTGCACGCTCAGATGGGGCCGCCCGACCTCGCCGCCGGGGCGCTCACGGCCATCGAGCAGGAGGGGCTGCCGGCCACGAGCTCCATCGAGACCCTCATCGGACGGATCGCCTGGCCCGACGAGGTCGACGGGTGTGCTTTCGCCATCGAGCGCATGGTGGTGCCTCCCGAGGCCGAGAGGAACCTGCCCGAGCGACCCGACGAGGCCGTCGAGGCCCTGGCCGCGCACCCCGACCGCAAGGACGTCCGTCTCGTCGCGGCCGTGCTGAGGGACGGCCAGTCGATCTGCCTGCTACGCCAGCGCGACCACGACTCCGACGATGCGGTGGCCACCGGCACGGACATCGCGCCGGGGCTCGTCGCAGCGCTGCTCGCGACCTTCGACGCGGGCTGAGCCAGCCCCGGTCAGCAGCGGGGCAGCCCCGACGTGCGGTCCGCGGCGATGCCTTCGACCACTTTGAGCGCCTCCGAGAACGTCGCGACCTTGAAGACCTGGAGACCGTCCGGCACGTGGCCGGCGACCTCGGAGCAGTTCTCCGACGGCGCCAGGAAGTAGCTCGCACCGCCCTCCCGCGCCCCGGCAAGCTTCTGCTTGATCCCGCCGATCGGTCCGACGGTGCCCGCCTCGTCGATCGTGCCCGTGCCGGCGATGTCGTGGTTACCGGTGAGCGACCCCGGCGTCAGCCGGTCGTAGATGCCCAGGGCGAACATCAGGCCCGCTGAGGGCCCACCGACGTTCCCTGCGTTGATGGTGACCTTCGCCGGGAAGTCGTGATCGAGGCGGAGCAGGACGCCGAGGGCGGTCTTGCCCTCCTGCCCCGCATATGTCGGCGCCATGACCTTGACCTCCTCGCCCTTGCGGCTGACGACCACGGCAACGGACGCACCCGGCTGCACCGCTTGGATCGCCCTCCGGACCGTTTCCGGGTCAGTGACCGGCGTGCCGCCGATCGTGAGGATCCGGTCGCCGTCCTTGAGGACGTCCTTGGCCTTGGACACGTCCAGCACCTTGGCAATCGCCACGTGGCTCGGCACGGTGCGGCCGAGCGCTCGGAGCGCCACGGCGGTCGCCTCCTCCTGTGACCCCTCCATCTGGATGGCGTTCTCGGCGGCGACCTGCTGCTCCGACGCGGTTGGGTCGAAGACCTCGTCGACGGGCAGCACGTCCCGTGAGGGGTCGATCCAGGCCCCGAGCACGGTCCACACATCGACGGGATACCCCGGCCCTCCGGCGACGGACACCGTCGTGAAGTTCAGGTTGCCGGATGCGGGATAGGTCGGGAGGCCACTCACCTCGATGAGGGGCTTCGTGCCGCCCGGAACGTTCCCGATCGTGTTCACCGTCGGGCCGGGGCTCATCACGGCGTATGGCAGATCGATGACCGATCCGAGGACGACGAGCCCCAGCGCCGCGAAGAACGCCACGAGCAGCGCGACATGGCGTCGGGAAAGTCGGCCATCAGGCCGCGGCACGTCCACCTGGTCGTCGGCCCCGGACGTCCGACGACGGATGGTCCTCACGGAAGCCCGACCCACTCGTCCCTGCCGTCGTCGAACCTCTGGTGCTTCCAGATCGGGACGGTCGCCTTGAACTCGTCGATGAGCGCACGGCACACCTCGAAAGCCTCGCCGCGGTGCTCGGCGCTGACC
>DAIESZ010000068.1 GCA_027346035.1 Propionibacteriaceae bacterium | reverse complement strand
CCGGGCAGGTCGGGGAGATCGTCGTCATCGGCCCGCAGATCAGCGCCGGGTACTGGCACAAGCCCGAGGAGACCGAGCACGCCATGCCGGCCGGGCGCTTCCACACCGGGGACGTCGGATTCATGGACGCGGACGGCTGGTTCTACATCATCGACCGCATGAAGGACCAGATCAACGCATCGGGTTTCAAGGTGTGGCCGCGTGAGGTCGAGGACGTCCTCTACACCCACCCAGCCGTGCGCGAGGCTGCGGTCGTCGGGGTCACCGACCCCTACCGGGGCGAGACGGTCAAGGCCGTCATCTCGCTCAAGCCTGGCTACACCGCAGGCGGGACCGCGGCCGACAACGGCACGGCAGGTGACGCAGCCGGCCACGGCAGTGCCCAGGCGGTGGACCCCGACGAGGTGATCGGCTTCTGTCGCGAACGGCTCGCAGCCTTCAAGGTGCCCCGCATCATCGAGTTCAGCGAGGACCTGCCCAAGACGGTGACCGGCAAGATCCTGCGCCGCGAGCTTCGCTGACGCCCATGCCGGCGACCGAACCCTTCGCTCACTCCTTCACGGTTCCGGAGGAGCCCACCACGCCGCGCGGGCAGCGCACCCGCGCGGCGCTGGTGGTGGCCGCCCGCACGGTGTTCGAGCGCGACGGCTTCCTCGAGTCCCGGGTCATCGACATCACCACCGAGGCACGGTGTTCGGCAGGCACGTTCTACACCTACTTCGAGAGCAAGGAACAGGCCTTCGCCGCGGTCCTCCTCCAGGTCAAGGAGGAGATGCTGCACCCCGGCCTCCCGCATGTCCCGGACGACGGCGATCCCCGTGCCGTGATCGAGGCGAGCACCCGCGCCTACCTGGAGACGTATCAGCGGAACGCGCGGCTGATGGCCCTGATGGAGCAGGTGGCCAACATCTCGCCGGAGTTCCAGAGGCTGCGGCGGGACCGCGGTGCGGCCTTCGTCGACCGCAACGCACGCAGCATCGCCGACCTCCAGACCCGTGGACTGGCCGACCCGGGTCTCGACCCGGATCTGGCATCCCGCTCGCTGTCGGGGATGATCAGCCGCCTCGCGTTCTTCCACTTCGTCGTGGACGCCGAGCTGGGAGAACCCTCACCCGCCGACCTCGACTCGCTGGTGAGCACTGCATCCAGGCTCTGGGCCAACGCGCTCCGGCTGCCCGAATCGTCCCACGCCCGACCGCCCCAGGAGTGACCCCGCCCTCGTCGCCACACCTGCAGCCTCATAACGGAACGGGCCGGAGGCCAAGGCCCGAGAACGCGGTACCGACACTTTCCATCCACGCCGCCTCGGGCGCCGATAACGCCGAGAGCTACTGTCGGGGCATGAACGCCGCGAGAGAGCCCGTGCCGTTCGAGGTCTACGAGGCGGGTGTCTACTTGCACGGCACGAAGGCGGACCTCGCTGCCGGCGAGGTGCTGGTGCCGGGTCGCGAGTCGAACTTCGAGCAGGGCCGGGTGATGAACTACGTGTACTTCACCGCGACTCTCGACGCGGCTACCTGGGGGGCGGAGCTGGCGGTGGGTGAGGGGCGTGGGCGCATCTACGTCGTCGAGCCGACGGGCGAGTTCGAGGACGACCCCAACGTCACGAACAAGCGGTTCCCGGGCAATCCGACCCATTCCTTCCGGACGCGCGAGCCGCTGCGCGTCGTGGCCGAGCTCGTCGATTGGGTCGGCCACTCCCCGGAGAAGCTCCAGGCGATGCGGCACGGACTCGAGTCGTTGAAGCGGCAGGGCACGGCGCAGATCGAGGACTGACCCTGGACCGACCGGCCAGGATTGGGCCAGCCGTCAGTGCCTCGAGGGGCCGTTGTAGACGTCGAGCCCGAACCGGTTGAGTCCGGGCTGCGCGGCATACCCGAGGTACGGCAGGCGGAACAGATCCTCGAGACTCGCGAGCAGGGAGTAGTGGTTGTACGGCGTGCTGCTCACGGTGCCGGGACTGACGAACGGCGAGAGGATCAGCGCCCCGACCCGGCCGCCACCGAGCCCCGTGATGCCGGGCAGGGGGCTGTTCGGAGCCGGGCCCTCGCCGCAGCACGCCGAGGAGCCGACCTGCGGTCCGTCGGACTCGTCGAAGGTGATGACGAGCATCCCGTCCTTCTTGAACGCGGGCGACGACATGATCCTGGGGACCCACTCCGCGAGGAACGCGTCGGCGCTGGCCAGGCCACCGGGTTGCCCGTCGGCGCACGGGGCATCGTGCCCGTCGTGACAGAGGTTCGGAGTGATGTAGCTCAGCGCGGGGGTCGTGCCGGCCGAGGCGAGGTCGCCGGGCAGCGCCGACAGGTCGACGACGTCGCGGTCGCAGGTCGCCGAGCCCGTGACGGACTCGAAGTACATGAACGGGTTGTGCCGAACGGCGTACTGGTCTCCGACTCGGGCCTTCTGGGTGTCGTCGACCGCCCCCAGCTGTGGGTGGCGGCAGGGCGTGCCCATGTCCTCCATGTAGCCGCGCCAGGTCGAACCCCGCCCGATCAGCTGACCGGGCAGGCTCGGCACCGGGGCGGGGAAGACGCAACCGTCGCAGACGTACTGGCCCGGTGACGCCGTCGTGGCGGAGGTTGTGGCGAACGGCGAGTAGGTCTGGCAGTCGGCCTGGGTCTGTGGGTTGGGTCCCTGGCCGCTGATCTGGGCGATGTAGTTGGGCAGCGAGTTGTGCGCGGTCCCGTAGTACTGGCTGAGCAGCACTCCCTGCGCGCGCAGCGTCTGCGACAGGTAGGGCGCTGCGGAGCCCGGCCCCCACGTCTGGTCGTACCCCTTGTTCTCGAGGTTGATGACGAAGACGTGCCGGATCGGCGGGAGGTATGCCGTGGAGCTCGCTTTCACGGGCGGGCTCGCAGCGGCGGGTGGCTCGGGACCCATCACGAGAGCAGCGCCGCCCGCGGCGAGGGTGAGGCAGGCGGTGGCGGTCACCCGCGTGGTCCTCCTGACGGTCGGTCGCGTGGTCAGGTCGGCGATCAGTCGACGCATCAGGGCAGGCTCCATCCGTTGGCCAGTGCCAGATCTTTGAGGGCGTGCCAGTCCTCGTAGTGGCCGAATAAGCCAACTGGGCACGGCAGGCCGGTGAAGGGCGGGACGGCATACCTCGTCGCTCGCGTGCTCGTGGACCCGAAGTCGAGGACTTCGGCGAGGTTGCAGGCTGCCGCGTCACGACTCCGGGTGGGCGTCGGGCGCCGTGCTCGGTGGCACGTGGTCGAAGAAGCCTCCCCACTCGTCATAGTTGATGACCAGCACGGTGCGCTCCCAGTTGGGACTGGCAACGACGGCCTCGTAGAACCCTGCGGCCGGGCAGACCACAGTGGCTGTCGATGCCTGCCCCTGGAATCTGGTCGCGGTCGCGCTCACACCAGCGTCGAGATCCAGCGCCTGGTGTCGGCGGGGTCGATGACGTCGTCGATCTCGAGCACGGCCGCCGCAGTGAGGGCTTTCCCCTCGGCGTACGCGATGCCCACGAGCCGGTTGAACTCGGCCTGCCGTGCGGCCGGATCCTCGATGGCCTCGAGTTCCTTGCGGTATCCGAGACGCACCGCCCCTTCGAGGCCCATGCCACCGATCTCACCGGTCGGCCAGGCGACGACGAAGCGGGGCGCGGCGAACGACCCGGCCGCCATGGCCTGCGCACCGAGGCCGTAGCCCTTGCGCAGGATGACGGTGCCGAACGGGACGGTCAGGGCCGCTCCGTCGATGAACAGTCGGCTGAACCTCGTGACCGTGGCCTGCTTCTCAGCCTCGGGTCCGACCATGAACCCTGGCGTGTCGCAGAACGACACGATCGGCAGGCCGTGGGCGTTGCAGAGCCGCAGGTGGGCCCCGAGCTTGTCTGCCGCCGGCGCGTCGATCGCGCCGCCGAGGTGGCCTCCGTCGTTGGCGACCAGCCCGAACGGGCGCCCCTCGATGCGCACGAGCGCGGTGACGATCCCGGCGGCCCAGTCCCGCCGCAGCTCGAGCATCGAGCCGACGTCGACCACCGCGTCGATCGCCGCCCGCACGTCGTAGGTCCGCATTCGGTTCTCGGGGACGACGTGACGGGCAAGCCGCGGGTCCGGTGCCTCCCAGTCGTCGAGCGGACCCTGGAAGTAGGAGAGGTACCGTCGGGCCAGCGCCACCGCATCCGAGTCGTCTCGGGCGACGAGGTGCACCACGCCGTTGCGCCGTTGCACGTCGATCGGCCCGATCTCCTCGGGGGCATAGACGCCGAGGCCGCCGCCCTCGATCATCGCCGGGCCGCCCATGCCGATGTTCGCGTCCGGGGTCGCGATGACGACGTCGCACATGCCGAGCAGCGCCGCGTTCCCGGCGAAGCAGCGTCCGCCGGTGATGCCGACGAGTGGGACGCGGCCGGACAGCGAGCCCATGGTCCGGAAGGTGGTCACGTCGAGCCCGGAGACCCCGGGGTGGTCGGTGTCGCCGGGCCGGCCGCCCCCGCCCTCGGTGAAGAACACGACCGGCAGCCGCTCCCGGTGGGCCAGCTCGAGCATCCGGTCGGTCTTGGCATGGTTGCGCATGCCTTGGGTGCCCGCGAGAACGCTGTAGTCGTAGGACATGACGACCGCCTGGCTGTGGTCCCGCCCGAAGAGCGCGCCGTTCACGGTGGCCAGCCCGGCGACGAGTCCGTCGGCGGGGGTGTTGGCGATGAGGTCCGCGTCGTCGCGCCGGCGGCGCTGCGCAGCGATGGCGAGCGCGCCGTACTCCGTGAAGCTGCCCTCGTCGACGAGCGCGTGGATGTTCTCGCGGGCCGTATGCCGCCCGGCGCGGTGCCGCTTGCTCGTGGCCTCGGCGCGTGCCTCGTCGGACCCGATGTGGTGCCTCTCGCGGACCTCGGCGAGGTCGTCCCGCACGCGGTCGAGGTCGACGGCCTCGAGCGCGACGCCGGATCCGAGCCGGGCCGAGTCGGCATAGGTGACCAGCGCTCCATGGGCCTCCACGAGGTCGCCGATCTCGACGAGCACCCGCTGGACCTGCAGGGACTGATCCGCCCGAACGACGTGTTCCATCTTCATCGACTCGAGTACCGCGATCTCGCCCTGTTCCGGGACCAGCGACCCGGCGGCCGCCACTGCAACGACCACCCCGGTGACCGGCGCGTGGATGACCTGCTCATCCGGGTCGAGACGTAGCTCGTCGCTGCGGTGGCTCGCCCCGCCCGCGGTGCCTTCCGTTCCCATGGCGGCCGCGGCATCCGCCTCGGCGGCCTGGGTCAGGCTGGCGAGGCGGCCCTCGAACCAGTCGGTGGTGATCGGGTCCGCGCCGCTCCATCCCCGGACGTCAGGGTCCTGGAGCACGGCCCGCAGGAGGTGGACGTTCGTCTCGATGCCGTGCGTCACGAGCTCGCCGAGCGCATCGTCACAGCGTTGCAGGGCCGCCGGCAGGCTGCTCGCCTGGGCGATCAACTTGGCGAGCAGCGAGTCGAAGCTCGGCCCCTGCTCCATCCCCGGCTGGGCGGCGGTGTCGACCCGCACGCCGGGCCCGGTCGGTGCCGCGAACTGCGTGAGGAGGCCCACGCTGGGCAACACGTCACCGCTCGCGGCGAGGACCTCAGCGTTGACCCGGGCCTGGACCGCCGCGCCTTGGACCGGAACCGGCAGGGCCAGGTCCCCGCGGTCGGCGAGCTCGTCCAGGCTGCCGCCGGCGGCGATACGCAGCTGGAGCGCGACGAGGTCGAGGCCGCTGACCTGCTCGGTGACGGTGTGCTCAACCTGCAGTCTGGGGTTCACCTCGAGGAAGTACGCGCGCCCGTCCTGGCCGACGAGGAACTCCACGGTCGCCAGCCCGGCGTAGGCGGCCGACTCGACGAGCCGGACCGACCAGCCGTGGAGGCGGTCGCGCTGGGCCGCAGGCAGGCCGGGCGCCGGCGCCACCTCGACGAGCTTCTGGTGGCGTCGCTGAATGCTGCAGTCCCGGTCGCCGACCGCGATGGCGCGCCGCCCATCGCCGACCACCTGCACCTCGATGTGCCGGGCGCCGCGCAGCAGTGCCTCGGCATACACCGCATCGTTGCCGAAGCCGGCGCGCGCCTCGGACCGGCACCGGTCGTAGGCCGCGGGCAGCATCGCCGGGTCGGTCACCTCCCGCAGGCCCCGTCCACCAC
>DAIESZ010000053.1 GCA_027346035.1 Propionibacteriaceae bacterium | reverse complement strand
GAGCAGTCCGTCATGACCCGGGCTGTAAGACTCTTCGACCAGGGATTCCGGGTTGCCCAGCACCCTGGGGATCAGCCGGACGATCGCCTCGATCATCGCCAGCGCGGCGACCTCACCGCCGTTGAGCACGTAGTCACCGATGCTCACCTCGCGGACCTCGATCCGGGTCGACGCGTGATCGATCACCCGGTGGTCGATGCCTTCGTAACGCCCGCACGCGAAGATCAGCCGTCCATAGGCGGAGAGTTCGGCAGCCATCCGCTGGGTGAACGGCACCCCTGACGGGGTGGGCACGATGAGCGCGGTCGGCGCGGATCGACTCCCAGCAGGTGTGCCCCCGGCGGGTGGGGGATCGGTCCGCGCGGAGGAGTCGCCTGCGAGCAGGTCGTCGAGACACTCGCCCCAGGGATCCGGCTTCATGACCATGCCGGCTCCGCCACCGTACGGCGTGTCGTCCACGGTGCGGTGCCGGTCGTGCGTCCAGCTTCTCAGATCGTGGACGGCGACCGAGATGATGCCGGACGCCGCGGCCTTGCCGACCAGGGACAGGGACAGGGGGGAGAAGTAGTCGGGGAAGATCGAGACGATGTCGAGCCGCATCAGTGGTCCGGTCCCGTTGGCGGGGCGTCGTCGGCCTCGTCGCTGAGCAGCCCGGGCAGGTCGACGATGTCGAGCACGCCCTCGTCGAGGTCGACGTGGGGGACGAGTGCCGCGACGAACGGCACCATCCGTTGCCCCTGGGCGGTGTCGAGCACCAGCAGGTCCTGGGGACCGAGGTGGACCACCCCGGTGACACTGCCCACCCTCAGGCCCTCGACGCGGGCGGCCAACCCGATCAACTGGTGGTCGTAGTACTCGTCATCGTCATCGGGGCGCGTGTCGGCGGGAATGCGCGCCACCAGCACCGTTCCGCGCGCCTGCTCGACAGCGGTGCGGTCGGAGAGTTCCGCGAACCGGACGACGAGCCGCTGGCCCTGCCAGGCGGCCCGGGTGACGGTGAACGGCCGCCCGTCCTGCTCCCCGCGCAGCACGGTCTCCACGGCGAAGCGCCGGTCGGGCTCGTCGGTGCGCACATCGATGACCACATCGCCCTGAAGGCCGTGGGCGCGGCCGATCACGCCCACCACGACCTCGACGAACTCGCTCATCTGATCCTTCCGATCGGTGGCCGGTGGCCCCATGGGGTCGTCGGCGGCTGAACCACGACGGTGCCCCGCACCGTGGAGGTACGGGGCACCGTTGAGTGATGACGATGGCGACGACAGCCGCGCGGACAACCGGTCAGCGCCGCCGGCCGCCCTGGTGGTCGACGTCGACGAAGTCGACCCTGACCGACTCGTGCCCGGCCAGGGCGCCGACGACCGTGCGCAGCGCCGAAGCGGTGCGGCCCTGACGCCCGATGACCTTGCCGATGTCCTCGGGATTGACCCGAACCTCGAGCATGCGCCCACGACGCAGGTCGAGATCCTTCACCCGCACATCATCGGGATGGGCGACCACGCCGCGCACGAGGTGCTCGAGGGCCTCGGCCAGCATGGTCACGCCTCGTCTGCGGCGTCGGCGGCTCCGGACTCGTCGCTCGCCTGCCCGGCCTTGGCGGTCTTGCGGGCCGAGCTGCTGATCGCGGTGCTCGTGGACTCGTCCCTGGCCTCGGCCAGGGCGGCGTTGAAGGCCGCCAGCTTGTCCTTCTTCGGCGGTTGGGGATCGATGCCCGAGGGCGACGTGTCGCCGGTGAACTTCTGCCAGTCGCCGGAGCGCTTCAGCAGGGCGACGACGGCCTCCGTGGGCTGAGCGCCCACGCCGAGCCAGTACTGCGCCCGCTCGGAGTCGACCTGGATCACCGACGGGTCGTTCTTCGGGTGGTACAACCCGATCTCTTCGATGGCACGGCCGTCACGCTTGGAGCGCGAGTCCATGACGACGATGCGGTAGTGCGGCGAGCGGATCTTGCCGAGCCGCTTCAAGCGAATCTTGGTTGCCACGTGGGTGGAGTCTCCTGTTGGACGTCCGGACGTGCCTGGGGCAGCGTCCGGATGGGTGGATGGAGCGTCAGATGCGTGTGGGGACACGCGCCGACGCGCCGGATGGACCCAGCCGACGGGGTGAGAGGGCACCGACGGCACAGATGCACCGCTCATTCTGCCACGACCGCTCGGGGGGAGTCGAACCGGACGCGTCTGACCCCGGGTGGCTGCGTCGTGGTGATGCTGCCGACGCCCGCCGTGCCCTGCGGCCGCCCGACGGTTCCGCCCCATCCCTGGGGTCTTCGCCCCGCGGCCGAGGCGTGTCACACTGGAATCAGCCGGTCGATGAACGACCTCGAACCGCATCCCACCGTCGGTGCGTGCAACCGGCCGACCCGATCACCGGGTACGTGAGCGGACCAACGCCGGACAGCCTCACCCGAGACGGTGGCCTTCCGGGCCTGCGCCGTCCGAACGGTCGAACCGCGCCGAGGTTGGCCGAGGAGGCGTGCCATGCCCACCCTGTTGACCATACGTGAGCGCGAGCAGGCCGAACTGCTCACCCTCATTGATGACATCCTGCGCCTCGACTGGGACGCCGCGGGCTCCGATCGAGGTGGTGCGGAACATCAGGGGATGGTCGTGAGCTACCTGATGGAGGGCGACCGGTTGGACGAGGTGATCGTCACGCTGCCAGACCATGAGCGCGTCTACCTCGCGGCCCTGCGTGAGCGCCTGGGGCGGGACACCGAGATCGCCACGTGCCGGCGGCGGGTGCACCGGTGGCTGGCCGGAGGCCGCGAGGTGCTGCTCGACTCCTGCTGCGATTCGGGTTGCCGTCTCATCGTCGACTGACCTGACGCAACCGCAGGTGTCTGCGCGGCCCGGTCGGTCAGGGCGTGCCGGTGGGTGCGACGTCGGCCGCGGTCGGACGCAGGCGGCTCGACACGGAGCCTGGGTGGCCCCACTCGTCGCGTCCGAGCTTGGCCATCGGCGCCAGCGCCGCGAACTCGATGTGGGGATCCTCTCCCGCGAGGACGGACGGGTCGGCCGCGACGCAGACGACATCGCCCATGATCACGAAGCAGTTGCCCACCTCGACGACATCGCGCAGCCGGCACTCGAACGACACGGGTGATTCGGCGACGCGCGCCGGCGCGACCATCGATGCGGGTTCGCGGGTGAGGCCCGCGGCGTCGAACTCGCTCTTGTCGGGCGGATACGGGCCGGACGTCTGGTTGACCTGCTCGACCAGCGGCTCGGAGCTGACGTTGACCACGAACTCGCCGGTCTCGCGCACGTTGCGCAGCGTGTCCTTGACGCCGATCGAGGTGAACATGATCACGGGCGGGTTGACCGACGCGACGCTGAAGAAGCTGTGGGGGGCCAGGTTGTCGACCCCGGCGGCGGACCGGGTGGAGACCCACGCGATCGGGCGCGGCACGATCCCCGATGTCAACAGCTTGTACGGCGCCGGCGGAACGAGATCGGCGATGACGAAGTCGCGCTTGCTCACGGCGCGAGTTTATGCCCCGTGGGGTGTCGGGGAGGCCACTGCCCTGCCCTTGAGGACGACCAGGGCGGGGTGCCTGACGGCCGCCGGATCTCGCCGGGGGTCGGTGGTGTAGATGACCAGGTCGGCCGGGGCCCCGTCGACGAGACCGGGACGCCCGAGCCAGCTGCGGGCCCGCCACGATGCGGCTCCGAGGGCGAAGTCGATTCCTCCGACGGCCGCCAGCAACTCGATCTCGCGGCCGATCAGCCCGTGGGGGACCGAACCGCCGGCGTCGGTTCCGGCGTAGACGGGGACGCCCGCATCGACGGCCGACCCGATGGTCTCGACGCGGCGCGCATGCAGCGCCCGCATGTGGGCGGCGTAGCGGGGGAACCGCTCCTCGGCCCGGCCGGCGATCGCGGGGAAGTTCTCGAGGTTGACCATCGTCGGGACCAGTGACACGCCCCGTTCCGCCATCAGGGCGATGGTCGCGGCGTCCAGGCCGGTACCGTGTTCGATGCCGTCGATGCCCGCGCGCACCAGTTGCGCGGCCGATTCCTCACCGAAGCAGTGGGCGGTGACCCGCGCCCCGAGCTCGTGGGCGCGGGCGATCGCCGCGGCGGCGACATCGTCTGGCCACAGGGGCATGAGATCGTCCACCTCCCGGTCGATCCAGTCGCCCACGAGCTTGATCCAGCCGTCGCCCCGCGCCGCCTGGCGCTCGACCGCGGTGACGAGTTCGCCCGGGTCGACCTCGTCGGCGTAGTGACGGATGTAGCGCTTGGGGCGGGCGATGTGGCGGCCCGCACGGATGATCTCGGGCAGGTCGGGCCGGTCATCGATCCACCGGGTGTCGCTCGGGGACCCGGCGTCGCGGATCAGCAGGGTGCCGGCGTCCCTGTCGGTGAGCGCCTGGCGTTCGCTCGTGTCGCGCTCGACCGGCCCCTGGGGGCCGAGGCCGATGTGGCAGTGCGCATCGACCAGCCCGGGGAGGATCCAGGCGTCCCGGGCGATGGTGGTGGCGTCGGCGATCGGATCGGCGTGGACCCGGCCATCGCCGATCCACAGGTCACGCGGCTCGTTCCCGGGCAGGACGGTTCCGTGGACGTGCCAGGCGCCCGGCCCGGTCGCCGCGGCGACTTCCGGCTCCGGGGCATGCACATGGGTGGTGCCGTCGTGGGTGTGCATGAACGGCGTCGGAAGCCGAGTGGCGCGCATGCCCTCATCGTGGCATCGTGACGGATCCGGCGACCGGTACCTGGGGGCGCGATTTCCCCCGTCAGGCCGCGGCATGGCAGACTGGTGGGCTGTTGCTCCGCCGCACCGGCTCCTGCCACAGGGGGAATCGTCCGGGCGCGCTGAGCCCCGAGTTCATCACCGATCGAGGTGACCTGTGGCACTGGCGAGGATGCATCATGAGCAAGCTCATCGAGGCCGTTGACGCGGCGTCACTGCGCGACGACCTGCCCAACTTCCGCCCCGGCGATTCGGTGCGGGTTCACGTGCGAGTCATCGAAGGCAACCGGTCCCGCGTGCAGGTCTTCGCGGGCGTGGTGATCTCCCGCACCGGCGGCGGGGTCAACGAGTCGTTCACCGTGCGCAAGGTCAGCTTCGGCACCGGCGTCGAGCGGACCTTCCCCCTGCACAGCCCGATCATCGAGAAGATCGAGGTGGAGCGCCGAGGCGATGTGCGCCGCGCCAAGCTCTACTACCTGCGCGGGCTGCGCGGGAAGGCAGCCAAGATCAAGGAGAAGCGCGACATCTGAGTCGCGCGCCTGACGACGGCGGGTCCCATCGGGACCCGCCGTCGCCGTTTCCGTGACGCGCGCAGGCCCTCTCCGGACGCCGCTTAGAATGGCGACGCGACGAGCACTCGCGGGGCACCCCTTCCTGTCCCGCGGCGACCCCGGAAGGACTGCCCGTGATCCGTGACGCCCCCCGGTCCGACACAGAGGCCGCTGGCGACGGCGCAGGTGAGCGGGGGCATCGGGCGCGCCGTCCATCCTTCGCCCACCGGCTTGCCCGCGGCGCTCTCGAAGTCCTGATCATCTTCGTGGGGGCGCTGCTGATCTCCTCGGCGCTGCGCACCTGGGTCGGGCAGATGTTCATCATCCCCTCGGGATCGATGGAGAACACGCTGAAGATCAACGACCGGGTGGTCGTGTCGAAGTTCACCCAGTTCAAGCGCGGCGACATCGTCGTGTTCGTCGACCCGGGGAACTGGCTCGAGACCCCGCCCGAGGCGCGGACCGGCTACAAGAAGCTGCTCGAAGACATCGGACTGCTGCCCTCCACCGCAACCAACCACCTCATCAAACGGGTCATCGGCCTCCCCGGTGACGACGTGAAGTGCTGCGACGTCCAGGGCCGGATCACCGTCAACGGCGTGCCGCTCAACGAGAGTTCCTACCTGTACTCGTCGGGTGGCGTCCAGGTGGCGCCGGCCACCGTCCCGTTCGAGGTGGTGGTGCCCGCCGGGCGGATCTTCGTCATGGGCGACCACCGCAACGCCTCCGGCGACAGCCGATGCCACCTCGCCGACATCAGCAACAACGGCCAGCCCCAGGGAATGAACGCCTTCGTCCCCATCTCCGACGTCGTCGGGCCGGCGGTCGCGATCGTCGCGCCCCTCGACCGGATCCGATTGCTGACCCAGCCGAGTACGTTCAAGGACATTCCCAACCCGACCCGTCCGCCCCCGGCAGAGCCGACGATCATCCCCAAGGGGGTCGGCTGCTAGTGGCTGCGATCCGGCCCGGCCGGGGGATGTTCGGCTACGAGCGCGCCCTGGCCCGTGCCGGCCTCGCCCCGATCGCCGGGGCCGACGAGGCCGGACGTGGAGCCTGCGCGGGTCCGCTGGTGGCCGCCGCGGTGATCCTGTCCGATGCCCGGTCGCGACGCATCGACGGGTTGCGCGACTCCAAGCAGCTCACCGCAGCGGCCCGCGAGAGACTCCACGACGAGATCCTCGCGAAGGCCGAGTCGGTGGCCTGGGTACGGGTCGAACCGGCCGAGTGCGACCGCCTGGGCATGCACCAGGCCAACCTGCAGGCGCTGCGCCGGGCGTTGCTGCGACTCGACACGTCCGCCCAGTTCGTCATCACCGACGGGTTCGCGGTGAGCGGCCTGGGCGTTCCCGGACTGGCCATGTGGAAGGGGGACCAGGTGGCGGCCTGTGTGGCCGCCGCGTCGATCGTCGCCAAGGTCACCCGTGACCGGATCATGGCCGACTACGAGGGGCAGTACCCCGGCTACGAATTCGCCGTGCACAAGGGATACTGCACCGCGCTGCACCAGACTCGGCTGGACGCGCTCGGTCCCAGCGCCATTCATCGCTGGTGCTTCGACAATGTTGTGCGTGCGGCCAGTAGAGTGGCAGCACCATGAGCACCGATGACCTGGAGCAGTACGAGAGCAAGCTCGAGCTGGATCTCTACCGGGAGTACAAGGACGTCGTCGGCATCTTCACCTACGCGGTCGAGACCGAACGACGTTTCTACCTGTGCAACGCGGTCGACCTCAAGGTGCGCACCGAGGGCGGTGACGTCTACTACGAGGTATCCATGGGCGACGCCTGGGTGTGGGACATGTATCGGCCCGCCCGGTTCGTCAAGTCGGCCAAGGTCCTCACCTTCCGCGACGTGTCGATCGAGGAGATCTCCCACTCCGACCTCCAAGTGCCCGACGACAAGTAGTCGTTCGCCCGTCCAACTGTGGACGACCGACCCTGCCACGCGATGCGCTGGGGATAACCCTGTGCCGGAGGGTCGGCGTCCAGACAGTCATGTCGGAGGTGAGCGACATGGCATCGTCGAATCGGCAACACGACGCCCGTTCCGGTCCGCACGACCGGGCTCTCGGCCGGTGGGGTGAACAGACCGCGGCCGTCTATCTCGAGCGGCTCGGGTGGCGGATCATCGATCGCAACTGGCGCTGCGACATCGGAGAACTGGACCTCGTGGCACTCGACCCGGGTGTTCATCCGACGCTGGTGTTCGTCGAGGTCAAGGCCCGGGCGGGGCTGGGCTACGGGCATCCGCTCGAGGCGATCACCGCGGTGAAGCAGCGACGGCTCCGAGACCTCGCGTGGCGATGGCTACGGGAGCACGACCCCAAGGCCGCACGGGTGCGCATCGACGGCATCGGCGTGCTGTGGCGTCCGGCGGGCGAGCCGGAGATCGTG
>DAIESZ010000002.1 GCA_027346035.1 Propionibacteriaceae bacterium | reverse complement strand
TCGTCGCTCGGCTCGCGCACATGCTCGCCGCCGCTGGAGTAGTCGTGGACGCGCTTGGTGACCAGGGACATGTTGCCAGTGATCGTGCAGGCGGCGTCGCGCAGCGGCAGGTAGGCGGGAACGATGCTGTCGCCGAGCGCCCGGCAGGCCTCGACCGCGGCGTCGTAGTCGCTGCCCTCGGCGTCGAGCTTGGTGACGACGATCGCACGCGGCATTCCCACGGCCCGGCACTCGCGCCACAGCGTGGTGGTGGCGTTGTCGATGTCATCGGCGGCGCTGACCACGAACACCGCGGCGTCGGCGGCACGGAGCCCGGCGCGCAACTCACCGATGAAATCGGGGTGTCCAGGGGCGTCCAGCAGGTTGATGACGACGTTCCCGGTCGCCACCGACGCGAGGGTCAGGGACGCCGCGCGCTCGGAGTCGTCGCGCTCGCCCCGGTATCCGGTGATGCGTGCCCTGAGCAGGGCCTCGAAGACTGTGGTCTTGCCGGAACCGGACGATCCGACCAGGACCACATTGCGTAGGTCTGCGGGACTGGACACCGTGGTGGATGTGCTGACCTTTGAACTCATGGCCCAACAGTGCACCCATCGGGGACCGGTTTCAAGGTGTCGTGACGGGTGTCACGGAGGCGTCGCGCGTTGTCCGCCCGATGGTGACCCCGCTAGTGGGAAGGGAATGGGGCAGTGGCAGGATGCTGTGTGATGGCCAGCTGCCGGTGTCCCGTCAGGCCCCCCGCAGGCGCTCCTCGAGCGTGCCCCCGGCAAGGGTCAGCAGCAGCTCGCAGAACATCGAGTTCGCCCAGCTGAACCACGGTCGCGTGTAGTCGGCGGGGTCGTCCACATCGAAGCTCTCATGCATGAGTCCGGTGCCGGCGTCGGTCGCTGCGAGGGTTCGCACGAGCTCCAGTTGCTCCGCCCGGTCGCGTGAGGTCAGCGCCTGCACGGCCAGCGCGATCGGCCACACCCGGCGTCCGGGGGTGTGCGGGCTGCCGATGCCGGACGCGGCCGATCCGCGGTACCACCACGGGTTGCGCTCGCTGAGCACGGCCCGCCGGGTGGCCAGATACAGCGGATCATCGACCGGCAGTGAGGAGCACAGGGGGAGCGACAGCAGGCTCGGCATGTTGGCGTCGTCGGCCACGAGCGCCGCGCCGAGTCCGTCGGCCTCGTAGGCGAGGATCCCGTCGTCGGTCATGCCGTGTCGGTGCACGGCCTCGGTGATCTCCTCGGCCAACCCCCGGGCGTCGGCGGCGAGCGTGGCGTCGTGGAACCCCGCCTCGGCCAGGTCGGCGAGCAGACGGCAGGCGTGGGCGGCGAACAGCTGGCCAGGGATGTTGTAGCCGTGAGTACAGCGGTCGTCGGAGGGCCTGAAGCCCGACCACGTGAGTCCGCACTCGGCGACCGGCGTCCCCCGGCCGTCGGCGGGCAGGCTGTCGTCGCCGCCAGGACGCAGGAACCGGTAGGTGGACCGCGTGGCGTGGTGCTGCTCTCGTCGCCAGGTGTTGATGACCGTGCCGAAGCCCTCGTGCACCCGGGGGGTGAGGTGCTCGAGGGTGTGCGCGGCGCGCCAGTACTGCCAGGCCAGTTGCACCGGGAAGGCGAGCGAGTCGATCTCGTACTTGCGTTCCCACACCCGCGGGTGGGTGGGCAGGTCGAGCACGTGCCAGGTCGCCGACGAATCGGCCATGTTGAACGCGTTGGCGTAGGGGTCGATCGCGATGAGGTCCCATTGTTCGGCGATCACCGCCGCCACGGCGGAGCGGATCGCGCTGGAATGGGCTGCCAGCATGAGGAACGGGCGCAGT
This sequence comes from Propionibacteriaceae bacterium, assembly GCA_027346035.1. GTDB lineage: Bacteria > Actinomycetota > Actinomycetes > Propionibacteriales > Propionibacteriaceae > JAJYQH01. The sequence continues at coordinate 5,054 of DAIESZ010000002.1, read as the reverse complement.
TGCGCCGACGAGTCGCGCAGCCACATGGCCGGGATGTCCCCGGTGATGACGAACATCCGGCCGCGGTCGAGGGGGCGCAGCGTGGTCTCCCAGGTGTTGAGCATCTGCCGCTCGAACATCGCCGAGAGTCTGGGGTCGCCCAGACTGCGTCCGATCAGCCGTCCCTGGTCGTGGAGCAGCCGGCGCAGGGACGTCGGGGCCGGGTGGGTGATCCGCTGCCCGTGACGGGACCGCAGGGGCCGGCCGGCGAGCAGGGCGAGTCCGGCGGCCCGCCCCGTGACGATGGCCACGGCCCTTCTGGCGCGGGACGCCACGCGGGCCGGCCAGTCGTCCGCGGGGCCCGGTGGCTCGGGGTGGGGCGGCATCGTCACGAGCCGATTGTGCCAGGATCTCCCCTGCGGTTGTCCCGGCGCGGGGTTCGTGGTGGGGTGGCCGGGTCGGAACCTGATGACCGGGGGTGGAAACGTGGGCGTGACCTTCGATGTGTGGGCCCCGCGGTGCCGCCGGGTGCGTCTGGTCGTCGGTGCGGGCGCCGGCATCGACCTGGAACCCGGTGAAGCCGGCTGGTGGCGACTGCCCCCCGGACTGTCCGACGGCGTCGGCGAGGGGGTCGACTACGGCTACCTGCTCGACGACGACGACCGGCCCCTGCCCGACCCCCGCTCCCGCTTCCAGCCGCACGGCGTCCACGGGCTCTCGCGGTCGGTCGACCCGGGGCGCTTCGAATGGACCGACGAGCACTGGACCGGCCGTCAGCTCGCCGGCGGGGTGATCTACGAACTGCACGTCGGAACGTTCACCGCCGAGGGCACCCTGGACGCCGCGATCGGGCGGCTCGATCATCTCGTCGCACTCGGCATCGACTTCGTCGAGGTCATGCCGGTGAACGCCTTCAACGGCGAGCACGGGTGGGGCTACGACGGAGTCGGCTGGTATGCGGTGCATCACGCCTACGGCGGCCCGCGCGCCTACCAGCGGTTCGTCGACGCCTGCCACGCTCGCGGGCTCGCGGTCATCCAGGACGTCGTCTACAACCACTTCGGGCCGAGCGGCAACTACGCGCCGCGGTTCGGCCCCTACCTCGACGAGTCGACGTCGTCGCCGTGGGGCACGGCGGTCAATCTCGGCCGTCCGGGTTCCGACGTCGTGCGGCGGTTCATCATCGACAACGCCCTCATGTGGCTGCACGACTACCACGCCGATGGGCTGCGTCTCGACGCCGTGCACGCGCTCGTCGACATCCGGGCCGTGCACCTGCTCGAGGAACTGGCCGACGAGGTGTCGGCGCTGTCGGCGTTCGAACGCCGCCCGCTGTCACTGATCGCCGAGTCAGACCAGAACAACCCGCGGATCATCACCCCCCGGGACGCCGGGGGCTACGGGCTCACCGCGCAGTGGAGCGATGACTTCCACCACGCGCTGGTCGCCAACCTCACCGGTGATGACAGCGGCTACTACGCGGATTTCGCCGGCCTCGAGGCGCTCGCCAAGGTGTTCGACCAGGGGTTCTTCCACGACGGCACCCGATCGTCGTTCCGTGGACGCCACCACGGCCGGCGCCTCGACACGCGCATCGTGCCGGCGTCGCGGTTGGTGGTGTACTCCGACAACCACGACCAGATCGGCAACCGTGCCGACGGGTCGCGGCTGTCGAGCCGGCTCGACGTCCCGCAGCTGCGGATCGCCGCCGCGCTCACCCTGCTCAGCCCCAGCACCCCGATGATCTTCATGGGCCAGGAGTGGGCGGCGAGCACGCCGTGGGCCTTCTTCAGCTCCCACCCGGAGCCGGAGCTCGCCGCGGCCGTCACCGCGGGCCGGCTCCGCGAGTTCGCCTCGATGGATTGGGACGCCTCCGCGGTGCCGGACCCGCAGGATCCGGAGACCTTCCGGCGCTCGACACTCGATTGGGGTGAGGTCGACACCCCGGGGCACGCCGAGATGTGGCACACCTACCGCGACCTGATCCGGCTGCGCCGTACGTATCCCGATCTCGTCGACCCGCGCTTCGACTACACCTCGACGCGTCACCGTCCGGGGGAGCCGTGGTTCGTGGTGGAACGCGGACGCGAGATGGCCGTGGTCGTCAACTTCGGTGTCGAGCCCGTGGACGTGCCGATGGAGGAGCGCGTGGATCCGGTCCACGTCTTCGGCTGGGCCGAGTTCCCGTCGTCCGGCGACCCGGTGGTGCGTCTGGGGGGCCACTCGGCGGCCGTTGTGCGGGTGGGCTGAGCGCCCGGTCGTTTTGCCCTCGGCTGGGCGGGAAGGTAATGTGTTCCGCTGTTGCGCAGTGGCATGTGCGTGTGGGTTGTTCGGGCGGTGAGGGATCCCGATCGGACGCCTCGTCCGCCGTGGTGCCCGGCGCATGCATACCTGTGAACACCTAGTGGAAGATGGTCAGCTAACCGTGTCTACGTACAGCCCGAAGCCCGGCGAGATCACTCGGAACTGGCACGTGATCGATGCCGAGAACGTGGTGCTCGGCCGCCTCGCGGTGCAGGTTGCCACTCTCCTGCGCGGCAAGCACAAGGCGACCTTCGCCCCGCATGTCGACGGTGGCGACTTCGTCATCGTGGTCAACGCCTCCAAGATCGCGCTCACCGGCCGCAAGGCCACCGACTCCATGCGCTACCGTCACTCGGGCCGTCCCGGGGGTCTCACCACGACGCCGGTCGGCGAGCTGTTGAAGAGGGATCCCCGCAAGGTCGTCGAGCTCGCCGTCTGGGGCATGTTGCCGAAGAACAAGCTCAGCCGTCAGCTGATCGGCAAGCTCAAGGTCTACGCGGGCCCCGAGCACCCCCACGCTGCGCAGATGCCGCAGCCGTTCGAGATCATCCAGATCGCCCAGTGACCGTTCGAAACCCGTGAATCAAGGATTGACTGTGTCTGAGACCGTAGAGCTTGACGAAACCCTCGGCGACGAGGTCGTCCCCTTCACCGACGAGAGCAATCGGGAGATCGCCTATCGTTCCGATTCGGCACCGCAGCAGGCGGCCGGGTCGGCCAACCGACCTGCCGTGGTCGCTGCCGCCGGCGCGACCGGACGCCGCAAGGAGGCCGTCGCCCGCGTGCGCCTCGTCCCCGGTTCGGGCCAATGGAAGATCAACGGTCGCCCCCTCGAGGACTACTTCCCCAACAAGCTGCACCAGCAGAGCATCAACGAGCCGTTCGTGACCGCGAACGTGCTGGGTTCCTACGACGTGGTCGCCCGGATCAACGGTGGCGCCGTCACCGGTCAGGCCGGCGCGCTGCGTCTGGGTATCGCCCGTGCGCTCAACGCGATCGACACCGAGGCCAGCCGTCCAGGGCTCAAGAAGGCCGGACTGCTGACCCGTGACGCCCGGATCAAGGAGCGCAAGAAGGCCGGTCTCAAGAAGGCCCGCAAGGCTCCTCAGTACTCCAAGCGCTGACCCGACCCCGTCTCGTGTCTTCGGTGGCCGTCGCCCTTCAGGGGCGGCGGCCACCGGCGTTTGCGCAACTGTTGGCACCCTCGACTGGGTTGAGGCTCCGCGCATGGGCCGGATCGGCTCGGGGGCAGGTCGCGGACGGGAGACGGGCGACCCGCCGGTATAGTCTCGCGCCATGGGCCGACTCTTTGGAACTGATGGGGTTCGGGGGCAGGCGAATCTCGACCTGACCGCCGAGCTCGCCCTCGACCTGTCCGTCGCCGCGGCACACGTGCTGGGCGAGGCCGGCGTGTTCGAGCGCGGGCAGCGTCCTCGCGCCCTCGTGGGGCGTGACGGCCGGGCCAGTGGTGAGTTCCTGGAGGCCGCCGTCGTCGCCGGGCTCGCCTCCGCCGGCGTCGACGTGGTGCGGGTCGGAGTCGTCCCCACCCCTGGTGTCGCCTACCTCGTGAGCCAGCACGGCACCGACCTCGGCGTCATGCTGTCGGCGTCCCACAACCCGATGCCCGACAACGGGATCAAGTTCTTCAGCCAGGGCGGCGTCAAGCTCGACGATGCCCTCGAGGACGCCATCGAGGCCCGGATGGGCGAGGACTGGCAGCGTCCCGTGGGGGCGGCCGTCGGGCGGGTCGGCGACGACCACGGGGCCATCGAGGCCTACGTGGCGCACCTCGTGTCGAGCCTGGGAGCCGATGCGGCGAGCCTCGAGGGGCTCACGGTGGTGCTCGACTGCGCCAACGGCGCGTCCTCGATGACGGCGCTCGCGGCGTTCGAGGCCCAGGGGGCCCACGTCATCCCGATCCACAACAGGCCCACCGGCCTCAACATCAACGACAACTGCGGCTCCACGCACATGGGTGACGTGCAGGCGGCCGTGCGCGAGCACGGCGCCGACCTCGGGCTCGCGTTCGACGGCGACGCCGACCGGTGCCTCGCCGTCGACGCCGAGGGCAACCTCGTCGATGGCGACCAGATCCTGGCGATTCTCGCGCTGGCCATGCGCGAGGAGGGCACGCTGGCCTCCGACACGGTCGTCGCCACGGTCATGAGCAATCTCGGCTTCATCAACGCCATGCGCGACCACGGCATCCGGGTCGACCTCACCAAGGTGGGCGATCGCTACGTCCTCGAGTCGATGAACGCCAACGGCTTCACCCTGGGGGGCGAACAGTCGGGCCACGTCATCATGAGCGAGTTCGCCACCACCGGCGACGGCGTCCTCACGGGCCTGCACCTGGCGGCCAGGATGGTCAAGACCGGACGCAGCCTCAAGGACCTCGCCGCGATCATGACCCGGTTGCCGCAGGTGATGGTCAACGTCGGTGACGTCGACAAGACGCGGGCCGGAATCGACACCGAGATCACGGCGGCCGTCGCCCACTGGAACCGGGAGCTGGGCACGAACGGGAGGGTCGTGCTGCGACCCTCGGGTACCGAACCCGTGGTGCGGGTGATGGTCGAGGCCGGGTCGATCGAGCTGGCCGAGCAGATCAGCGGCACCCTCGCCGAGGTGGTCAAGCGCCGGCTCCAGTTCTAGCGACCCGCTGCCCGATCCCGTGGCGCGGCCGGGGAGCGTGGGTGCCGCGCCGCGCCGAGGACGGACCGACCCTCCCCGACACCCGGGACGCCGACATGGCTCGGACGAGCAGGGCC
>DAIESZ010000036.1 GCA_027346035.1 Propionibacteriaceae bacterium | reverse complement strand
GCCGCTCGTGGGGTATTCGCGATACCGGTGGAACCCGGTGTTCTCGTTCTGGTTCGCCTACGTCGTCACCCGCCCCCTGGGGGCATCGGTGGCGGACTGGTTGGGCAAGCCGTCGGCCGTGGGTGGGCTGGGATACGGCGACGGTCCGGTCGCCCTGGTCCTCGGCCTGCTGATCGCGGGGTTCGTCGGCTACCTGAGTGTCAGCCGACGCGACGTGCAGCCCCCCGTGGGCGTCGAGCTCGACGAGGCGTGATCGCTCGCCCAGACCCCGCGGCCGGCCCTCAGTGCGACACCCACGCGCTGGCCCGGCTCGGACGCCATCGCCTCGCGGCGGACCGATTCGTCCCGTCGATCTGAGGTTCAGCGGGACGGGCGCACGGGTGCCCAGGTCTTTCCGCCGTCGCGGGTGGCGAGCAGGACCGCGGTCTGGGAGCTGGGGTCGGATCCCTCCGTCACCTCGATCCAGGCCCGGGTCGGACCGGCCGCCTCGAGCAGTGACACGAACCCCTGCTGGGACGCGTACTCGTCGGTGGAGGGCTGGTACGGGGGGATCCCCGTCGTGGTGGTCGAGGCCCAGGTGCCGCCGGCGTCATGGGTCACCGAGACGGTGCGGACGCCGTTCGTCGAGGTGCCGATGACCCAGAAGGTCGACGGGGAGGCCACCGTGACGACGGGGAAGGCGCCCATGACGTGCGCCGGCGCGGTGCCCCCGTAGGGGACCGGCAGGAGGTCGCTGCTGGTGGCCAGCAGGGTCGCGAGGGTCCAGGTGATGCCGGAGTCGGTGCTGCGGTAGAAGGCGACCCAGGTGCCGCGTGCGGTGGTGTAGGTGACGGGGAGCGCGCCGAGACCGCCGAAGAAGTGCGGCAGGCCGTAGAAGGCGGTGGCCTTCGCGAGCGTGGACGGCGCGGTGACGGTGGCGCGGGCCCAGTGGTTGCCCTCGTCGGTGGTCCGCCACACCGCGGATTGCGGGCCGTAGCCCGGGCCGGAGGGGTCCGAATAGGTGAGCGGGTCCCCGGCGAAGGCGATGCTCGGCGTCGCGAACACGACGGGCAGGTTCTGGTCACCGCCGTGGGTGCCGATCGCCGGGGCCACGCTCCACGTGGTGCCGCCGTCGTGGGTCAGTTCCAGGGTGTAGGGCCTGCTGGAGCCGCCGGCGAACTGCTGGCGCCACCCGAAGCGGGCATCGGCGAACCCGATCGTCTCCCACCCGCCGTTGCTGCCGGTGCTCCCGCCGGGCTCCCTGGTCCAGCTCCTCCCCCCGTCGAGGGTGCGGTAGAGCACGGTGTCGGAGCCACCGCCGTCGCGGCCCAGGATCCACCCCTCGTCGGGTGACACGAACGACGCGTCGGTCCAGATGTCGGGGCACGGCTCGCCCCGGAGCGTGGGATCGGGTGGGGTGATGGCGCGCCAGTGGACGAAATCGGTGGTGCGGTACACCGTCGAGCAGCCGGAGTGCGGGAGGTCGGCGACGACGCCCACCTGGGGCGAGAGGAACAGTGGGAGCATGGTGGATGCCGCCTCGCCGCTCGCCGATGGGGCCGGTGTGCTCGCCGACGGGGTTGCCGGCGACGGGCTGGGCTCCGGTGCCGACGTGTGCGTGGTGGGCGAGGGAGAGACCGTCGTAGCCGGGGTGGCGGCCCCGTGCGGGCTTGAGCCACCATCCCCGGCCAGTGCGAGCGGGACGCCGACGGCCGTGGCGACCGCGACGACGGCGACCGCGATCCCGGCCGCCCGCCAGCGCACCGAACGACGACGGGCGTTCACCTGATCCCGGACATGCACCATGGCGACCGTATTCCCCCCTGAATCGGCGCGCGATCGGCGCAAACACTTTGCAGGCTATCCCGCCCCCGGGAATCCGTGAAGGGGCGCTCGCGTGGCTGACGGGTCGGCGAGTGGTGCCGGGGACTGGTCGCGCGAGGGTGCCGCGGAATCCCTCCGGGTGCCGAGGACCGGCCCGGTCGGACCCTTGGTGGGCGATCCTGAAGGTGTCGATCACAACCAGCGAGGTGAGTGATGTCCGACAATCTGAGCGCCAATCCCCGACATGCCCTCACCGACACGGCGATCGCCTGTCGCGGGCTCACCAAGAACTACCGCGAGGGCCACGGGCTGTTCGACCTCGACCTCGACGTAGGACGCGGTGAGATCTTCGGGTTCATCGGCCCCAACGGCGCCGGCAAGACCACGCTCATCCGTCTGCTCATGGGCCTCATCAGACCCACCCGAGGGGCGGCGTCCATCCTCGGGCTCGACTGTCGCTGCGACGGCCTCGAGATCAAGCGGCACGTCGGCTACCTGCCGGGGGAGTTGCCCGAGTTTCCGGGGGCCAGGGCCGGCTACGTGCTGACGTTCCTGGCCGGACTGCGCGGCGGGGTCGAGCCCCAGCGGATCAGTGACTTGGCCGGCCGCCTCGAACTCGACCTGGGCCGCAGGTACTCCGACCTGTCGCACGGCAACAAGCAGAAGGTCGGGCTGGTGCAGGCGTTCATGCACGACCCCGACGTGTTGATCCTCGACGAGCCGACGCTCGGGCTCGACCCGCTCATGCAGCGCGAGTTCTGGCGGCTCATCGATGAGGCCGCGGCTCGCGGGGCAACGGTCCTGCTCTCGTCGCACGTGCTGGCGGAGGTGGAGGCCGGCTGCCACCGCATCGGCCTCGTCCGCGCCGGACACCTCGTCCGCGCCGGATCGCTCGACGAGTTGCGCGAGGTCCGCAGCCATCGGCTGCAGGTCGTGCTCGGTGAGCCGATCCGCGCGTCCGACCTCGCGACGGTTCCAGGCCTGTCCGAGGTGTCCGTCGACGGGGCCCGAGTGGAGTGCACCGTCCGGGGTCCGGTGGGTCCGCTGCTCGACCGGCTCGTTCCCCTGACGGTCATCGAGTTGGACAGCCGCGAACTGTCGCTGGAGGAGGTGTTTCTCCGTGAGTTCGAACGGACGCCCTGACAGCCGCGACCGGCTGGCGCTCGTCGTCGACACCCTGCGGTCCCAATGGGTGACGGCCACCGTCTGGGTCGTCGGCGGCGGCATCGCCAACCTCGTCACGATCATGAGCCTGAAGAACGAGATGGACTCGTTCGCGGGTGGTCCCCAGGCGTTGGCCGCCAGCGTCACGCCTGCCGCCGAGGCGATGCGCCCGCTGCGCTGGCCCGCCGAGCGGCTGGACACTCTCGGCGGATACTTCACTTACCACAACCTCACCCTGATCACCTTGTTCCTCACGATCTACGGGGCCATCCAGGGCACCCGCGCGATCCGGGGTGCCGAGGACCGCCACGTCCTCGAGGAGATCCTCTCGACCGGACGATCGAGGGCCTCGGTGGTGCGTGACCGCAGCATCGGATTCCTGGTCACAGCCACGTACATCGCCGTCGGGCTCGGGATGGGGGTGGCGATCGGCCTCGCGCTGGCAGGCGAGCCGAATCTCACCGGTGCCCTGGCTGCGCTCGTCGGACCCGGACTCGGGATCCTCGTTGGCTACGGCATCG
>DAIESZ010000025.1 GCA_027346035.1 Propionibacteriaceae bacterium | reverse complement strand
GCTTGGCCGAGCATCAGCACGTCGAGGCGACGCTGAACCAGCTTCTCGGCATGGACCCGGAGGAGCCCGGCGCCGACGGCCTCATCGCGGCGATGATCGGTGAGGTGCGCCACCACGTCGAGGAGGAGGAGAGCCTGGTCCTGCCCAAGTTCGCCGACGAGGCGACCAACCAGCAGCTCGGTGAGCTCGGCGAGCGGTTCACCGCCGCCAAGGAGAAGTACCTCGCGCAGTTCCGCGCCTCCATCTGACGCGCCTCGTCTGGGCCGCCTCCATCCGAGCCGCCTCCATCCGACCTGCCCATCTGACCCGCCTCGATCGGTGGCCCGACCACCGCGGCTGCGCGTGCCCCACCTCGTCCGGGTGGGGCACGCCCCGTCAGACCCCGTCGCAGGTGTCGATGATCATCGCGACCGCTTGGGCGGCGCGGGCGGGCGCGAGCGGCTCGCCGGCATACTCCGTGACGTAGAAGGTGTCGAGCGTCTGCCCCGCATAGGTGGCGATGTGCGCGGAACGGACCGACAGGCTGGCGCGGGCCAGCGTGATGCCGATGTCCTGGAGCAGCCCCGGACGGTCGTCGGCCCGCACCTCGATCACCGTCGCCGTCGCTGACGCGCTGGAGGCGACCATGGCCCGGCTCTGGCCGGGCGACCCGGACGTGGGGCTGCGCACGACGGCGGCCTTGCGCCGCTGCAGCCGTCCGAGGGGCGTGCGATCGCCTCGGGACACGCGGACCAGGTCCCGGGCCATGAGCTCGACGCTCGGCACCTCGCCTCCCGGCGACTCGACCCACCATTCGTTGGCCGCAACACCCTCGACCGTCCGGACGATGGCGGAACGGACCGCGAAGCCATGCGCGGCGAGCAGGCCGGCGGTGTCGGCGAAGAGCCCCACCCGGTCGCGGTCGACGACGTCGACCCGGTGCACCCCGCCGAGGGACACGACCGTCACGTGCGGCTCGCCGTTGGCCAGTCGCTCGAGCACCCCCTCCGGGAGGGTCCCCTGGGCACTGGGCTCCGCGGGCACCGGCGTCACGTGGCTGGACTCGAGCGAGGCCCGACAGGCCCGGTAGAGGCGGTCCACCAGGCCGGCCCGCCAGTCGCTCCACGCCGTGGGACCCGCAGCGGAGGCATCCGCCTCGGTGAGCGCCCGCAGCAGGTCCAGCGTCTCGACCGAGCCGTCCACCGCTTCCGAGAGGGCCGCGATGGTGGCCGGATCCGAGGGGTCACGTCGGGTGGCGAGGTCGACGAGGGTCAGATGCTCGCGCACGAGGCGCACCACGACGGCGCGGTCCTCGTCGGGATACCCCAGGCGATGCAGCGCCCGGTCGGTGATCTGAGCCCCCGCCACCGAGTGGTCGAGGGCGCCGGCAACCTTGCCAATGTCGTGGTAGAGAGCCGCGAGGACCAGCAGGTCCGGACGGGCCACGCTCCGGACCATCCCGCGCGCCGCCACGACCGTCTCCACCAGATGCCGGTCGACGGTGTGCCGGTGCACCGGGCTGCGCTGTGGACGCGACCGCACGGCCGACCACTCCGGCAGCCACAGCTCGACGATGCCGGCCAGGTCCAGGCCCTCCCAGACGGCGACGAGCGCCGGTCCGGTGGCGAGCAGGTCCGCGAACAGGTCGCGGGCGATCTCCGGCCACGGCTCGGGGATGGGTGGGGCCTGGGCAGCGAGGTTCTTCAGCGTCGCCGGCGAAAGAGGCACGACGTTGCGGGCCGCCACGAGGGCCGCGCGCAGCGGCAGGAGGGCATCGGTCGACACCGACGCGGACGAGCCGAGCACCGCCTCCCCGTCGTGCCGGTAGAGCCCGTAGCCGAGCGGGGCCAGCTGTGGGCGACGGGGACCGATGCGCAGGCTCCTGGCCCGCTGCGACTGCAGGGCCCGACGCAGCGTGCCGTCTGCGGCATAGGCGATGACCCGACCCGACCGCGAGACGTCGGTGAGCAGGTCATCGGCGTCGCGGTAGCCGAGCAGGGCCGCACACGCATCCTGGTCCTCGCGCGTCAGGCGCTCACGTCCCCGCCCGCTCACGACGTGGATGGCGTCGCGGACGTCGAGCAGGTGTTCGTAGGCGGCATCGACCTCACCGTGCGGGCGGTCCGTGAGCCAGGCCGACGTCAGGGCCCTCAGGATCGACATGTCGCGCAGCCCCCCCCTCGCCTCCTTGAGGTCGGGCTCGACCAGGTGCGCGAGATCCCCCTGGCGCGTATGCCGGGCGCGCACCGACTCGTGGACCTCCGACAGCCGGGTCCGGGCGTTGGCGCGCCAGTCGTGCGCCACCGTCGACCGGGCCGCGTTGACGACGTCCGGGTCACAGGCGACATGGACGAGGTCGAGCAGCCCGACGGCCGCGGACAGGTCCTCGGAGGCCACAGCCCGGCAGTCGGCCACGGTGCGGACGCTGTGGTCGAGGGAGACACCCGCGTCCCAGATGGGATACCACAGCCGATCCGCGAAGGCGCCCACCGCCGTCGTCGACAAGCCCCGCGGGTGGTGCAGCAGGACGAGGTCGTAGTCGCTGAGCGGCCCCCCGTCTCCCCGGGCGAGCGAGCCGACGGCCGCGAGGGCGACGCCCTCATGCCGACGGCCCGCCCAGGCCTCACTCCACAGGTCCTGCAACCAGCCGAACCCGAACTCCGCGAGCGCCCGACGGCGGGCCGGGCCGGCCCCCGGCTCCGCGAAGGTCCGGGTGCCGGCAAGGTCCAGGCGCCGCGCGGTCACATCCCTCATCCCCATCCTCCAGCGCCGTCAGAGCGCGTCCGTGCCGCGCTCGCCCGTCCTGACGCGCACGACCTCGTCGACGGGCACGGACCAGATCTTCCCGTCACCGATCCGTCCCGTCTGGGCGGCCTTGAGCATGACCGTGATGACGTCGGCCGCGTCGATGTCGTCGATGAGGACCTCCACCCGGACCTTCGGGACGAAGTCGACGGTGTACTCGGCGCCGCGGTAGACCTCGCTGTGGCCCCGTTGCCGGCCGTAGCCGCTGGCCTCGCTGATGGTCATCCCGGAGACGCCGAAGGACTCCAGGGCCTCCTTCACCTCGTCGAGCTGGTGGGGCTTGATGATCGCGGTGATGAGCTTCATGCCGTGACTCCTTCGGCCTGGTCCGCCTTGGCGGTGGTGGTGAGGGCGGATCGAGCGGCCGCGATGCCACGGCTGGCGCCGGCGGCGAAGCCACCGAGGTCGTAACCGGACTCCGCGTGCTCCGACTGGTCGATGCCAGCGGTCTCGTCCTCGCTCGCGATCCTCCAGCCGAGGGTGTACTTGAGGGCCAGCCCGATGACGGTCGTCAGGACGCCGGAGACCAGGACCGACGCGAGGGCCAGGATGATCTGGAGGATGGTCTGGTCGGCGCCGTGGCCGTAGAACAGGCCGGTGGACCTCGAGAGGAGCCCGGCGCCGACCGTTCCCCACAGACCGCTGACCAGGTGGACGCCCACGACGTCCAGCGAGTCGTCATAGCCGAAGCGGTACTTCAGGCCGACGGCGAGGGCCGACAGCGCACCGGCCACGGCACCGAGTCCGAGAGACCCGACCGGGGAGAGCGCGCCGCACGCCGGCGTGATCGCGACGAGCCCGGCCACGACGCCGGACGCGGCACCGATCGAGGTGGCGTGCCCGTCGCGCAGCTTCTCGACGACGAGCCAGCCGATGATCGCCGCCGCCGTCGCTGCGGTGGTGTTGAGCCAGACGATGGAGGCCATGCCGTCGGCGGCGAGCTCCGACCCGGCGTTGAAGCCGAACCAGCCGAACCACAGCAGGCCCGCCCCGATCATGACGAGCGGGACGTTGTGCGGCCGCATCGCCACTTTGCCGAAACCGAGTCGCTTCCCGACGATGAGGGCGAGCACGAGACCGGCGATGCCGGCCAGCACGCCGATCGCGACCGCGCCGAGTGGGCTCACCGAGCCGGCTGCCGGGGTGATCGCGACCAGGCCGGCCACCGCGCCGGACGCCGCTCCCAGCGTGGTCGCGTGCCCGTCGCGCATCCGCTCGACCAGGATCCAGCCGATCAGCGCGGCGCCGGTCGCCACCTGGGTGTCCATGAACGCCACGCTGGCCAGGCCGTTGGCGGCCAGGGCGGAACCGCTGTTGAACCCGAACCAGCCGAACCACAGCAGCCCGGCGCCGAGCAGCACGAACGGCACGTTGTGCGGGCGCATCGGCTCCTTGGGCCAGCCGACCCGCTTGCCCAGCACGAAGGTCAGGGCGAGCGCGGCGGCACCGGCGTTGATGTGCACGGCGGTGCCCCCGGCGAAGTCCAGCGCCTTGAGCCGCTCGGCGATCCACCCGCCG
>DAIESZ010000022.1 GCA_027346035.1 Propionibacteriaceae bacterium | reverse complement strand
CGTCGTCGGCTCACGCAACTCGTCCAACTCCGTGCGCCTCGTCGAGGTGGCCCTCGAATCCGGGGCGAAGGCCGCCTACCGCGTCGACAACGCCACCGAGATCCTCCCCGAATGGCTCGACCAGGTGCAGTCGATCGGTGTCACATCCGGCGCCTCCGTACCCGAGGAACTGGTCGAAGGGGTACTTGCCCACCTCGAGGCCAATGGCTTTCCACCAGCGGACGAGGAACGCCTCACCGAGGAGTCCCTCACCTTCGCGCTGCCCCCGGAACTGCGTCGCGATCTGCCGAAGAGCGCCCTGCGCCACTGACTCCGGGGCCCTCAGCAGCGCGGCAGCGCCTGGCGCACGGCGTCCAGTGTCTGGCGGACGGTGCCCGACCCGTCGATCCGCACCGCCTGGGGTCGTGCCGCCAGCACCCGATCCATCGCGGCCACCAGCGTCTCGGCATCCGCGGGGCCCACGAGTCTGTTGTTCACCGCGTGCTCGGGGCGGGTGGGGGCCGCGACGCGTGAGGCCAGTCGGGACGCCAGCGAGGCGGCGTCCAGCACCAGGGCGATCTCGACGAAGTGCGCATGGACCTGCCGGGCCACCGCCTCGAGTTCGTCGATGAACTCGACGCGGGCCAGGTACTGCCCGACGACGACGTCGTGGCCGTCGCCGAGCTGCCGCCGGGCGAGGGCGATCGCCAGCCGCCGCGCCTGCAGCCCGGAGGATCGCTGGTCGTCGTGCCATCCACCCAGGTTGTGCCTGATCGCGTCGATGTCGAGGGCGAGGGCCAGCGGCCGCTCCGAGGCCACCGACGACGCCAGCGTCGACTTCCCCGAACCCGGTGCGCCGTTGATCAGCACCAGGGTCGCCATGGTCCCGAGGATACGGACACGAGGGTCCGCCTGCCCGTCGGGAGGGCGCGCTTGTGGGCCGTGATCAGACAAGGAACCGGTACAAGGGGCTGTCGGGGCTGATGAGTTCGGCGGTCAGCTGGCTCGCGTCCATCCGGGCCACCAGGTCGGGGTAGCTGTCCGGATCGCCCAGTTCGATGCCCACCAGAGCAGGACCGATCTCACGGTTCGAGCGTTTGACGTACTCGAAGAGCGTGATGTCGTCGTCGGGGCCCAGTACTTCGTCGAGGAAGCGTCGCAACGCCCCCGGCTCCTGCGGGAAGTTCACCAGGAAGTAGTGCTTGCGCCCCTCGTCGACGAGGGAACGCTCGACGATCTCGGCGTAGCGGGACACGTCGTTGTTGCCGCCGGACAGGACGCACACGACGGTTTGGCCGGGTTCCACCCGCACCTGCGGGCGGGGACCGGTGAGTGCCGAGGAGGCCAACGCGCCGGCCGGCTCGGCGATGATCCCATCGGTCTGATAGAGCGCGAGCATCTCGGTGCAGATGTGTCCCTCGGCGACGGTGACCATGTCGGCACCGATCTCGCGGGCGATCGGATAGGTGACGTCTCCGGCCCGGGCGACCGCCGCGCCGTCGACGAAGGTGTCGAGCGACGACAGGGGGACCGGGTGTCCGGCCCGCATCGCTGCCATCATGCTTGCGGCGCCGGCCGGCTCGACCCCGACCAGCCGGGTGTCGGGATGGTGGGTACGGAACCACGCCCCCACCCCCGAGAGCATGCCCCCGCCGCCCACCGGGAGAACCACCACGTCGGGGGCACGCCCCAGCTGGTCGACGATCTCGGCGGCCACCGTGCCCTGGCCCGCCGCCGTGCGCAGGTCATCGAACGCTGGCACGAGGATCGCCGACGTGCGCACGGCGGCATGCTTGGCGGCGGCGGACGCCTCGTCGTAGGTGTCACCGATGACCACGAGCTCCACCCGGCCCTGGCCGAGGGCCAGCATCCGGTCGCGCTTCTGCCGCGGCGTCGTCGACGGTACGTAGATGTGGCCGCGGATCCCGAGGTGGGCGCAGGCCCAGGCGACCCCCTGGCCGTGGTTGCCGGCCGACGCGCAGATGACGCCGGCCGCGCGCTCGGCGTCCGACAGCTGCGCGATCAGGTTGTAGGCCCCCCTCAGCTTGTAGGAGCGCACCGGCTGGAGATCCTCGCGCTTGAGCAGCACGGTGGCGCCCGTGGCGGCGCTGAGCCGAGCGTTCGGTTGCAGCGGGGTGATCCTGGTCACCCGCGCGAGGCGCCGGGTGGCCTCGTCGACGAGGTCGGACAATTGGGCGAGCACATCGGTCACCCGCCCATTGTGGCAACTTCCGTCGAGGGGTCCCCGCCGACGGGCATTCCCGGGGTGTCATGCGGCACAGTGGAGCCATGTCCCGAGTGTTCGACGTGACGATCGACCAGCAGCGCCGCGACCGCACCAGCGTCAAGTGGCGGCTGTGGCCCGACGTGCTGCCGCTGTGGGTGGCCGAGATGGACGCCCGCCCCTGCGAGCCGGTGGTCGAGGCCGTCACGGCGGCGATGCGACGCGGCGACACCGGCTACACGCTCGGCACCGACTACCTCGACGCCTTCGCCGCGTGGGCCGACGACACGTGGGGGTGGTCGCTCGCCGGCGTGCGCGCCCAGGTGGTCGGCGACGTCATGAGCGGCGTCATCGAGGCGATCCGCCTGGTCACCGGGCGCGGCGGACCGGTCGTCATCAGCCCGCCCGTCTACGACAGCTTCTACCTCGCGATCGGCGGAAGCGGGCGGCGGGTCATCGAGGCGCCGCTGACCGGTTCGGCGTCCGCGGGCCCCCGGTTGGACCCCGCCACCCTGGAGCGGGCATTCGTGGAGGCCACCCGCGACGGTGGCCCGGCCGCCTACCTGCTGTGCAACCCGCAGAACCCGACAGGAACCGTGCACACCCGGGCCGACCTCGAGACCCTCGCGGGGCTCGCCGCGCGGTACGGCGTCCGGGTTGTTTCCGACGAGATCCACGCCCCCCTCGTCTACCGGCCCAACGACTACGTGCCGTACCTCACGGTCGACCCCACCGCGGTCGCGATCCACTCAGCGTCGAAGGGCTGGAACCTCGCCGGGCTGAAGTCGGCGCTGTACCTGGTCGGGCCCGACGCGGCGCGCGCGTTCCCTCAAGTGCCCGAGGTGTTCACCCACGCGGCCAGCCACATCGGGGTGATCGCGCACACCGCGGCCCTGCGGGAGGGGCGCGGATGGCTCGCGCAGGTGCTCCAGGAACTTGACGCCAACCGTCGGCTGCTCGCCCGGCTGGTCGCCGAGGAACTCCCCGGCGTCGGCTACCGCGTCCCCGACGCCACGTACCTCGCGTGGCTCGACATGCGCGGTCTCGGTCTCGGCAATGACCCCGCGGCCGAGCTCCGTCAACGGGCGGGCGTGGCGCTGTCGTCGGGCGCCAACTACTGGCCCGACGGCGGACGCGGGTTCGCCCGGCTCAACTTCGCCACCTCGCCCGAGATCATCGCCGAGGCGATCGGGAGGATCTCGAGGGCGATCTGAGCCGACCGCGTCGGGAATTCGAGGGACCTCCGGATCCGCCCGCGGGGAGATCCACCCACCGGTGGCGTGCCCGCGCAGCGTCCGCGATGCGGGCGGAGACCCGCCTCATCCCGATTAGTGTGAGGATACGACTAAATCAGGGAGTGTCCGCACGGCCGCGAGGAGCAGCACATGACGATCCACCACGTCGCCGTCGACGGGTCCGACGGGTCGAGCGGGGAGGCATCCGCGCCGTTCCGCACGATCGGCCGGGCGGCCGACGTGGCCCGTCCCGGCGACACCGTCCGGGTGCACGAAGGGGAATACCGCGAGTGGGTCCGGCCCCGCCGCGGCGGGAAGAGCGACGCCCGCCGAATCACGTACGAGGCCGCCCCCGGCGAGCACGTGGTGATCAAGGGCTCGGAGCGGGTCACCGGATGGGTGCCGGAGGGGGCCGGTGTCTGGCGGGTGAGCCTCCCCAACGCGATGTTCGGCGACTGGAACCCGTACGCGATCCCGGTCGAGGGTGACTGGCTGGTGCGCCCGCTCGAGCGACCGGTGCACCTCGGCGACGTCTACCTCGACGGGGCGAGCTGCTACGAGGCGCCCACCCGGGCGGCGCTGGACGCCCCCGAGCGGCGCGACAGCGTCATCGACGACCGCACGGGACGCGCCGTGCCCGTGCGGCGTCCCGAGGAGACGACCAGCCTGTGGTTCGCACAGGTGGACGCCGGCACCACGACGATCTGGGCCACCTTCGGTGGCGCCGACCCGAACGAGCACCTCGTCGAGGTGAACGTGCGACGCTCGGTGTTCTACCCGGCGACCACCGGCATCGACTTCATCACCGTGCGCGGCTTCGAACTCGCCCACGCCGCCACCCCCTGGGCGCCGCCCACCGGGGACCAACCCGGCCTCATCGGCCCGAACTGGGCGAAGGGCTGGATCATCGAGGACAACCACATCCACCACGCCAAGTGCTCGGCGGTGTCCTTGGGCAAGGAGGCCTCGACCGGCGACAACTACTACACCCGGCGCGGTGACAAGCCCGGATACCAGTACCAGCTCGAATCGGTGTTCGCGGCCGCCCAGATCGGATGGTCGAAGGAACGCATCGGCGGGCACGTGGTGCGCCGCAACGTCATCCACGACTGTGGGCAGAACGCGATCGTGGGTCACCTCGGCTGCGTCTTCAGCACGATCCACGACAACGACATTTTCGACATCGCCACGAAGCGGGAGTTCTACGGTCACGAGATCGGCGGCATCAAACTGCACGCGGCGATCGATGTCGAGATCGCCCACAACCACATCCACGACTGCGCCCTCGGCATCTGGCTCGACTGGCAGACCCAGGGCACCCGGGTGACCCGCAACGTGCTGCACGGCAACGCGCGCGACCTGTACGTCGAGGTGTCGCACGGGCCCTATGTCGTCGACCACAACGTCCTCGCCTCACCCGCGAGCGTCGAGACGATGAGCCAGGGCGGCGCCTTCGTCGGCAACCTCATCACCGGCACGGTGCTGCTGCAGCCGGTGATGGACCGTGCGACGCCCTACCACGTGCCGCACTCCACCGTCGTCGCCGGGTACGCGATCATCTACGGCGCCGACGACCGGTGGTGGGGCAACATCCTCGTCGGCACCGGAGGTGACCCGGCCGACACCGGTGACGTGTACCCGGTGCTTCCCGGCGAGGCCACCGTGCGCTACGGCACGTCGATCTACGACGGGCGCCCCGCCTCACTCGATGACTACCTGCAGTCGGTGCGGGATGCCCAACCCGGAGACGTGAACATCTTCAAGAATCTGCCGCAGCACGCCGACGTGCGGGCAAACGTCTACCTGCACGGTGCCGAACCCTTCGACCGGGAACAGGCGCCCCTGGTGCTGGCCGACGCCGACCCCCAGATGGTTCTCGGCGACGACGACGGTGCGGTGCGGCTCGACATCACCCTGCCCGACCTGTTCGACGCTCACCGGCCCGGGGTGCCGAGCACGGCAGAGCTGGGGCGCACCCGGATGAGCGACGCCGACTTCGAGGCCCCCGACGGCTCACCGATCGACCTGTCAACCGACCTGCTCGGCGAGAGGGTGCCCGGGCCCGTCGCGGGACCGCTCAGCGCGCTGCACGCAGGGCGCCAGTCGATCATCGTGTGGCGGCGTCCCTGACCTCGGAGGCCGCCGCCTCGGGCTCCTCGTCGGGTTGCCCGGCGCGCCCGCCGCGGGGCAGGCGCCCGATCGTCGTGTCGATCTGGGCGGCGTGGTCGACGAGTTCGGGTGCGGTGAGCACGCGCACCGATTCGCCCGAGGTGGGTATCGGGTCGAGCGTGGCGGAGGTGACCTTGAGTGTCTCGAACCGCCGCGCGGTGACCAGCACCCGGCCCTCGAGCGAGCCGACCGCCGAGTTGTAGGCCTTGACCGCGCCCGTGAGTTGGCGTCCGAGCTTGTCGAAGTTGCTGCCGAGGGTGCCCAGTCGCTCGTGCAGCTCACGGCCGAGGGCGGCCACCTCGGCGGCCGACTCGGCGAGCGCCGCCTGCTTCCAGCCGTGGCCCACCGCCCGCAGCAAGGGGATGAGGATCGACGGCGTGGCGAGCACGATGTTGCGTTTCACCGCGTACTCCTGCAGGTCGCCGGAGCGCTCGAGGGCCGCCTGCAGGAACGCCTCGCTGGGCAGGAACAGCACGACGAACTCGGGCGATCCGTGGTCGAGGCGCCAGTAGTTCTTCGACGACAGTTGGTCGATGTGGGTGCGCACGTGCCGTGCGAAGGTGTCGAGGTGGGTGGAGCGCTGCTGCTCGTCGTCGGTGTCGAAGGCGTCCATGAACGCCGACAGCGGCATCTTCGAGTCGACGAACACCACCTTGCCGTCGGCGAGGTTCACCCGCATGTCGGGGCGTAGCCGCCCGTCGTCGGTGTCGGCGCTCACCTGCAGGTCGAAGTCGCAGCGTTCGACCATGCCGGTGATCTCGGCGACGCGTCGCAGCTGGGTCTCACCCCACGCGCCCCGTACCTGCGGTTTGCGTAGGGCGGTGACCAGGGCCGACGTCTCGCGGCGCAGCCCCTCGCCGGTGGCGATCACCGACTGCACCTGGGCGCGCAGGTCGGCGGCGATGCCTGAGCGTTCCTTCTCGACCTCGGTGAGCCGGGCGTTCATCCGCTCCAGTCCCTCACGCACCGGCGCCATCAGCGACTCGGTGGCCTTGAGCCGTTGGTCGGCGGTGAGTTCGGCGCGCTTGTTCTGGGCCTCGAGCTGCTCGGCCGACAGCGCCTTGAACTGGGTGACCAGGCTGTCGCGGTCGGCCGCGAGCTCGTGGGCGCGGGCGAGGGCGCTGTCGCGTTCGGCCCGGGCCGCAGCCAGATGGGCCTCGACCTGTGCCCGCTCGGCGACGGCCGCCGACGCCCGCTCGTTCGCCTCGGCGACTGCCGTGTCGCGTCGGGCCTGGTCGGCCTCGATCTGGGCGCGTTCGGCCCGTCGGCGTTCGAGCTCGCCCCGGGCATCCGCCAGTGCCGCCCGCGACTGGGCTGCCTCGTTCCGGGCGTTCGCGGAGTCGGCCCGCAGGTCGGCCACGGTGGCGGCCTCGGCGTGGGCCCGCGCGTCGACCCGCGACCTCAGCACCAACCAGGTGGCGACGATCCCCACGGCCAGCCCGAGCAGCAGCCCGGTGAGCAGCACCGGCAACGATTGGACATCCATGGCGTCCACTGTGCCGCCGGGCTCAGACACTTCCCCGGACGCCGCGCCGCCCGGCCCCTCAGGCGGTGCCGACGTCGTCGGGCAGCGCCGGGGACGGGTCGTGGCGCTGCACGAGCACGCGCACCGGCCGATGCAGCTCGTCGAAACCTGGCGGCGCGAACGCGGTCGGGGCGGTGCGGACCGAACGCACCACCGTGAGGCCGCCCACGGACGTCGCCGTGACGATGCCCAGCGTCACCCGGCTCACCCGGTTGTGCAGGAACGCCGACAGCACCCGGCGCGTGTCGCGGGCGTCCGGGAGCTTGGCCCACCCTGGCGTTGAGCGGCCCGGCGATGAGCGACAGGATGGGCGCATGCCCCATGACGATGCCGTGGCCCACATCAGCGCGTTCGCCGACTTCATCGAGGCGTCCCCGAGTTCCTACCATGCCGCGCGGGCCGTGTCCGACCAGCTCGTGTCGGCCGGCTTCACCGAACTCGACGAGCGCCGCGTCTGGCACCCCGACGCCGTGACCCGCGGATTCGTCGTGCGAGACGGAGCCGTGATCGCCTGGTCGGCACCGGACGCCGTCGACGACGACAGCGGATTCCGGATCGTCGGCGCGCACACCGATTCGCCCGGATTCAAGCTCAAGCCCCACCCCGACGTCTCCCGGCACGGCTGGCAACAGGTCGGGATGGAGGTCTACGGCGGGCCGCTGCTCAACTCCTGGCTGGACCGTGAACTGCAACTCGCCGGGCGCCTCGTGATGCTGGACGGCACCGAGCACCTGACGGCCACCGGTCCGCTGCTGCGCTTCCCGCAGCTGGCGATCCACCTGGACCGCGCCGTGAACGACGGCCTGGCCCTGGACAAACAGCAGCACATGAACCCGGTCTTTGGCCTCGGCGACCCGGCCGGCGCGGACCTCTTGGGCCTGCTCGCGGAGCGGGTGCCCGGCGCCGCGGTGGATCCGGCGCAGATCGGCGGCTACGACGTTGTGATCGCGGATACGCAGGCGCCGGCCGTCTTCGGTGCCGAGGGTGAATTCTTCGCCTCCGGACGCCTGGACAACCTCTCCGCCACGCACGCCGGCCTCGCCGCACTGATCGCGCACGCCGCCGGAGAGGTACCGGCGGAGGGGCCGATCGCCGTGCTGGCGGCCTTCGACCACGAGGAAATCGGATCCGCCTCGCGCTCGGGTGCCTGCGGCCCGGTCCTTGAGGACATCCTGGTCCGCGTCTCCGACGGGCTCGGCGCGACGGCGAGCCAGCGGCGGCAGGCGTTTGCGGCGTCGTTCTGTGTTTCCGCCGACGCCGGCCACGCCGTGCACCCCAACTAT
>DAIESZ010000019.1 GCA_027346035.1 Propionibacteriaceae bacterium | reverse complement strand
GGCGCCGATCCCGCGGGCGATGCGGGCGACGACCGGTGCGCCGCCCGTGCCAGTGCCGCCACCCTCACCAGCCGTGACGAAGACCATGTCGGCGCCCCGAAGGACCTCCTCGATCTCCTCCGCGTGATCCTCGGCCGCCTTCTTACCGACCTCCGGGTCCGCGCCTGCGCCGAGACCGCGCGTCAGCTCGCGCCCGACGTCGAGCTTGACGTCCGCGTCACTCATGAGCAGCGCCTGCGCGTCGGTGTTGATCGCGATGAACTCGACGCCCTTGAGGCCGACCTCGATCATGCGGTTGATGGCGTTGACGCCACCGCCACCGATGCCGACGACCTTGATGACGGCCAAGTAGTTCTGCGGTGCTGCTGCCACGTGAGTGGGCCTTCCTGGATGGTGGTGCAAAGTGCGACGAAGGTGGTGCGGGGAGCGGTCCGGGACCGTGCCAAATCCCGCGCCAAACGTTGAAGTTGCAGTCCAACGTTACGGTTTGGTCACCTCCCAGTTCCCCCGACGGTATGCCGTGCCGGGGGTCCCGGCAACCCACCGTCCGGCGTGTCGCCGGAACCGATGGGGAACCGGTTTCAGCCGGTCCCACGGCCCCGAAGCCAACGGTCCTGCGCCGGATCAGCGCGTGACCGGCGACTCCGGGACACTGACGTCGATGGTGCTGCCGGGTTGGGACACGAGGATCTCGACGAGCCGCGCCTTCGTCTGGGCATCCCCCAGACCACCCCACACCACCGTCCGTGCGGCACCCTTCACCGTCAACGTGAAGGTGACCTGGTCGGCGGCATTGACGACGACACCCGAAACATCGGAGCGCAGGGTCGGCTTGAGCGCCCCGAGCGCTTGGAGTGCCGCCCGTCGACCGGAAGCAGTGACGAGCGCGGAGCCCGCAGTGACCAGGGGGACCCCGCTGGGCGGGCTCGCCACCGTACGGAAGACCACGCCTTCGGCATCGACGACCTCGACCTGGCCCTGGGTGTTGCGCACCGCCAGCACCGCCACCCGAGGAGTGCCGGAGATGACGATGGTGTCGGGCAGTCGGCGGGACACCCGGATATCCCGCAGAGTCCGGTCCCGCTCGAGACGGTCGCGGACGACGTCAGTGTCGACCCGCATCAGCGGCTCGCCCATCGGGACGTCGGCCGTACGCCGGATCGCCGCACCCTGAGAGGCCGGCACGCCCTCGACGACGACGTGACGGACGGCGACCACACCGCTGAACCAGCCGAGCCAGACGACCACCACGGCCAGCACGACGACCGTGGAAGCCATCCCGGCCAGGAGCCGCGGTCTCCGCCGTGCGGCGTTGGCCCTGCGCTCGAACCTCGCTCTGGCAGAGGCGATGCCCCTGCCCGAGGGGGCCGCATCCGCGGGGCGCCGAGGGAGCTTCATCCGGTTTCCCGGCCGAGCAGGCGGAGGATCTCGGGTCCGATCATCGTCACGTCGCCGGCACCGATCGTCAGCACGAGGTCACCCGGGCGGACCAAGGCCGCCACCTCGTTGGCGACCTCAGACCACGAGGGGACGTAGCGCACGTCGGCGCCCGGCCGATATCGACGAACGGCGTCCGCCACCAGCTGCCCGGAGACGCCCGGCATGGGGTCCTCACGCGCGGCATACACATCCATGACCACGACGACGTCGGCCGGTGCCAGCCCGGCACCGAGCCCGTCGGCGAAGTCCCGTGTGCGGCTGTAGAGGTGCGGCTGGAACACGCAGACGAGACGACCACGGCCCGCCACGATCCGGGCACCGGTCTCGACGACCGCGGTGACCTTGCCGACGTTGTGGGCGTAGTCGTCGACGACGTCGATCCCCGCCACGCTCCCCTTCGGCTCGAAGCGGCGGCGCGTTCCCGTGAAGGACGCGAGCCCCGCCAGTACCTGGTCGGGCTTCTGACCGAGGCCATGAACTGCGGCGAGGAACGCGGCCGCCGCGTTGAGTGCGTTGTGCCGGCCGGGGACGCCGAGCGTCATCTCCCGCGAGGTCCGCCCGTCGCGCAGGAGCACCGTGGAGGTCAGCCCGGTCGAGGTGTAACCGCTGAGGACGAGGTCGGCGTCGTCGGCGAATCCGTAGGTGAGGACGTGGATCCCATCGCTTCGCGCCCGCTCCGCCAGCAGACGAGAGCCCGAGTCGTCGGCACAGGTGACGAGCACCCCGCCGGGACGGATCGTGCTCACGAACGCGGCATACGCGGCCTGAACCACCTCGAAGCTCCCGTAGAAGTCGAGATGGTCCGGCTGGACATTGGTGACGACGGCGACATCAGGGTGGTAGACCACGAAGGAGCCGTCACTCTCATCCGCCTCGACGACGAACATGTCGTCGGTCCCGTGGTGGGCGTTGGTGCCGTGCTTGGCCAGCTCACCTCCCACGGCGAAGGACGGGTCGAGCCCGCAGCCCTGCAGGGCCACGGTAAGCAACGAGGTCGTCGTCGTCTTCCCGTTGGCGCCCGCCACCGCGATGCCTCGGCGTCCCTTCATCAGGGCGGCCAGCCCCTGGGCGCGGTGCAGCACGGGGATGCCGCGCCGGCGGGCCGCGACGAGCTCGACGTTGTCCTCCCGGATCGAGGAGGACATGACGACGGAGTCGGCGCAGCGCTGGTGCTCCTCGTCGAACCCGACCCAGACCGTCGCTCCTTCGGTGGAAAGGGCACGCAGGACGGGAACGTCCTTGGCGTCGCTGCCGCTCACCTCGATCCCACGAGCAAGCATGATGCGAGCCACCCCGGACATGCCGGCGCCGCCGATGGCGAGGAAGTGGACGTGCCCGAGGTCGCCGGCCTCGGGGACGTCGGCAGCGAAGTCGAATCTGGCTGCCGCGAAAGGGTGCTCGACGGTCGGACGGGGCGTCTCTTCGGTCACCGACGGCTCCCGTACGCCTCGTCGACGAGGTCGGCCAGCCGCTCGTCGGCGTCGCGCTGTCCGATCGCCCGGGCGGCAGTACCCATCTCCGACAGGAGCTTCGGGTCGGTCACCAGTGGGATGAGCGTGTCCTCAACCCAGCCCGGCGTCACGGCAGCATCGTCGACGAGCAGACCTCCCCCACCCGACACCACGTCGGTGGCGTTGAGCCGCTGCTCGCCGTTGCCGATGGGCAGCGGAACGTACACCGCCGGCAGCCCCACAGCAGTCAGCTCGCAGACGGTGTTCGCCCCCGCCCGGGCCACGACGAGATCCGCGACGCTGTAGGCGAGGTCCATCCGGTCGACGTACGGAACGACGACGTACGGCGCTCCGATCCGTGGCCGATCGGGCTCGAACTCCTTGCCTTGGCCGGTGATGTGCAGGATCTGCACCCCCCGCGCAGCAAGCTCCGCCGCCCGGGCCCGAAACGCGTCGTTGAGGCGCTGGGCCCCGAGGGATCCCCCGGTCACGAGGACCGTCGGCCAACGCGCGTCAAGGCCGAAGTGCGTCAGGGCCTCCCCCCGGCGGGCGACCCGGTCAAGCGCCGCGATCTCCCGGCGCAGCGGCATACCGACGTGACGCGCATGCGGCAAGTGCGTGCCGGCGAAGGTCGTCGCGACGTAGGGCGTCCACCGAGCGCCGAGGCGGTTCGCGAGCCCTGGCCGGGCGTTCTGCTCGTGCACGACGATGGGGATCCCCCGCCCGTGCGCGGCGATGTACGCCGGGGTGCTCACGTAGCCGCCGAAGCCGACGACGACCTGAGCCCCAGTCTCCTCGATGGCGCGGCCGGCGGCCGTGATCGCGTCGCGAAGCCGAACCGGCAGGCGCACGAGGTCGGCGGTCGGACGGCGGGGCAGGGGAACCTTGGGCACGAAACACAGCGCGATGCCATGGGCCGGCACGAGGCGAGCCTCAAGACCGGACTCCGTGCCGAGAGCCGTGACACGCAGGTCGGTATGACGTCGCAGCAATGCGTCCGAGAGGGCCAGCAGCGGCGAGACATGGCCGGCGCTGCCGCCTCCGGCGAGCAGGACGGAGGAGGGCGTCGTCACGATGGGATCACCGGTTTCTGTGAGCGAAGGTGCGGGCTCGCCTGAAGGCCAAGGAGCGGCGGAGCAGGCTGGGACGGGCGTCGAGCAAAGCTTTGCAGCCGGGTTCGTGACGAGCAAAGGACAGCAGCATCCCGAGCGCGAGAAGCGTTGTCACGAGCGAGGAGCCGCCGGCGGACACGAGTGGCAGCGGGACCCCGATGACGGGGATCAGGCCGATGACGGCGCCGATGTTGATCAGCGCCTGCCCGAGCAGCCACGCCATGATGCCGGCTGACGCAACGCGTACGAAGCGGTCGCGCGTGCGCGACACCAAGCGGTAGCAGGCCCAGGCGAGCACGCCGAACAGGATGAGCACCATCAGCGTGCCGGGCAGGCCGAGCTCCTCGCCGATGATCGCGAAGATGAAGTCGTTGTGGGCTTCGGAGAGCCAGGCCCACTTCTCCTTCGACGCGCCCAGCCCGACGCCCCACCAGCCGCCGTCGGCCAGGGCGTACAGCCCGTGCACGCTCTGGCCGCAGACGCCGTTGGGGTCGATGCGGCACTCCGGCGACAGCCAGTTGGTGATCCGCGCCATGCGGTTGGCGCTGGTGAGGACGAGTGCCAGCACCCCAGCCGAACCCAGCACGCTGACGAAGGCGAAGAACCGTCCCGGCGCCCCGGCGAGGACGACGACGGCGATGATGATGCTCATCATGACGAGCGCTGTGCCGAGGTCCTTGCCGGCAAGCACCAGGGCGACGACGACAGCGGCGACCGGCAGCAGGTAGGGCAGGATCACGTGAGAGACCTGCGCCACGAGCCGACCCTTGTTGGCGAAGATCATGGCACCGGTGAGCACGAGGGCGACCTTGCCGAGCTCCGAGGGCTGGATGGACAGACTCCCCACCGCCAACCAGTTCCGGTTCCCCCCGACCTCATAGCCGAGCGGCGTGAAAACGAGGGCCTGCAACGTCACCGCCCCGAGCAGGGCGGGGACTGCGAGCCGCTTCCACCACCGCACGGAGACGCGCGAGGCGACGGCGGCCACGACCGCGCCGCTGACTGCGAAGAGCAGCTGGCGGACGAAGACGGTGTATGCCGTGTCGTCCTCGAGCAGAGAGGTCACGCTCGAGGCGGAGAAGACCATGATGAGTCCGAAGACCACCAGGGTGGTGGTGATCCACAAGAGCAGGTAGTACGTCGTCAGTGGCGACTCGAGCTTGCCGATGACGGGGATGGACCGAGTGCGGGGACCGCCCTTCGTCGCCGAGGCGGTGGTCACAGCTCTCCCCCGGTGGCCCGGACGTGTCGACGCACCGCCTGCTCGAACGCGTCGCCGCGCGCACCGTAGTTGGTGAACATGTCCATCGACGCGGCCGCCGGCGCGAGCAGGACGACATCGCCCGGGCGGGCGAGCCGGGCCGCATGGCCGACAACGAGGTCCATGACCCCAGTTTCGGTCTCGGGCACGTCGATGACCGGGACCTCGGGGGCGTGTCGGGCCACCGCGTCGGCGATGTGGGCCCGGTCGGCGCCGATGAGGACCACGCCCCGCAGCCGCGTCGCCACCTCCTGGACGAGTGCGTCGACGTCGGCCCCCTTGAGCAGCCCGCCCGCGATCCAGACGACCGACTCGAACGAGCGCAGCGCGGCACCGGCCGCATGCGGGTTGGTCGCCTTCGAGTCGTTGACCCAGCGGATGCCCTCGTGAAGCGCGACCTCGGCGATGCGATGGCGCTCTGGACGGAACGCCCGCAGCCCGTCCCGGACCGACAGGGGCCCGACGCCGTAGGCCCGGGCGAGGGCGGCCGCGGCCAGGGCGTTGGAGATGGTGTGGGGTGGCACGGACGGCGCCGCACCACGGAGGTCCTCGATCGTGCACAGCTCGGCCGCCGACCGCTCCCGCTCGTCCACGAAGGCGCGGTCGGCCAGCACGTCGTCGACGACTCCGAGCATCGACGGGGCGGGGATGCCGCTCGTGAACCCGATGGCCCGGCAGCCCTCGACAACGTCGGCGTCCATGACGAGCTGCTCCGTCTGGAGGTCGGCGACGTTGTAGACGCAGGCGAGGTGAGTGTTGTCGTAGATCTTCCCCTTGGCCCGGAGGTACTCGGCGTATGAACCGTGCCAGTCAAGGTGGTCCGGCGCGACGTTGAGGACCGCCGACGCGACCGCGGAGATCGAGCGTTGCCAGTGCAGCTGGAAGCTGGAGAGCTCCACGGCGAGCACGTCGTAGGGCTCGGGATGGAGGACAGCCTCGAGGATCGGTGTGCCGACGTTGCCCGCGCTGGTCGCTCGGAGTCCCGCGGCCCGCAGGATCGAGGCGAGCATGTTGACGGTGGTCGTCTTGCCGTTGGTGCCCGTCACCGTGAGCCAGGGCGCGGCACCCTCCTTGGGGCGCATCCGCCACGCGAGTTCGACCTCTCCCCATACGGGAATGCCGGCAGTGGCCGCGGCGAGCATCAGCGGGTCGTGCGGGGGCACCCCCGGCGACGTGACGACGAGCTGCGTGCCGTCAGGGGGTTCGGCCATGTGTTCCGGACCGAGGCGCACCTCGACGTCGAGGATCTCCAACACCCGTGCGCGTTCGGAGATCGCGTCGGTGACGTCGCGGCTCACGACGGTGACCCGCGCGCCGCGTTCGGCCAGCGCGTCGGCCGCGGCGAAGCCGGAGACGCCGAGGCC
>DAIESZ010000364.1 GCA_027346035.1 Propionibacteriaceae bacterium | reverse complement strand
ACCAACCGCAATGCCCGGGAATACCTGGCCCGTGCGCTCTACCACCGCGCCTCGCTGCCGCGCGCAGAGAAGGTGCTGAGCGAGTTGCTTGCCGACGACCCCACCAACGACTACGCCGTGCTGCTGATGGCGCGCACGTTGGAGCGTCAGTCGCGCCATGACGAGGCCGCCGGAATGCGCCGACGCCTGGCAGCCCTCACCGGTGACGATTCGCACCTGGGGGGCCACCAGGCCCTGTCCTGACGGGGTTAGCCCGACGGGGTCAGGTGGAGGGTCAGTGGGTGTGGCCGGCCGATGCGGTCAGTGCCACACCCTGCCCCACCACACTGAGCGGCAGCAGGCTTCGTCCGGTCGGGCCGATCTGGATCTCGGTCGACATCTGCGGGCAGACCCCGCAGTCGTAGCAGGGCGTCCAGCGGCAGTCGTCGACCTCGACCTCGTCGATGGCGTCCTGCCAGTCCTCCCACAACCAGTCGCGGTCGAGACCCGAGTCGAGGTGGTCCCACGGGAACACCTCGTCGTAGTCACGCTCGCGGGTGGTGTACCACCCGAGGTCGACCCCCTCGGAGGTCAGCGCGGCGTCGCAGCAGCGCACCCACCGGTCATAGGAGAAGTGCTCGCTCCATCCGTCGAACCTGCCGCCGTCACGCCACACGGCCTCGATGACACGTCCGACCCGACGATCGCCTCGGCTCAGCAGTCCCTCGATCTGACCCGGCTTGCCGTCGTGGTAGCGCATGCCGATCGCCCGGCCGAACTGCCTGTCGGCGCGGATCGTGTCGCGCAGCAGCTGCAGCCGGTGGTCGATGGTCTCGGGGGATGCCTGGCCGGCCCACTGGAACGGGGTGTGCGGTTTCGGCACGAAGCCGCCGATCGAGATCGTGCAGCGGATGTCCCGGCTGCCGGCGGCCTTGCGGCCGGTTTCGATGACCCGTCGTGCCATCGACGCGATCCCGAGCACGTCCTCGTCGGTCTCGGTGGGCAGGCCGCACATGAAATACAGCTTCACCTGGCGCCAGCCATTGCCGAACGCGGTCGCGACGGTCTGGATGAGGTCGTCCTCGGTGACCATCTTGTTGATCACCTTACGCATGCGCTCGCTGCCACCCTCGGGCGCGAAGGTGAGACCCGAGCGGCGACCGTTCCGCGACAACTCGTTGGCAAGGTCGATGTTGAACGCGTCCACCCGCGTCGAGGGCAGCGACAGCGACACGTTGGTGCCCTCGTAGCGGTCGGCGAGTTGCCTGGTGACCTCCCCGATCTCGGAGTGGTCGGCCGAACTGAGCGACAGCAACCCGACCTCCTCGAGCCCGGTGGCCTCGAGCCCGCCGGCGACCATCGACCCGATCGTCTCGATGCTGCGCTCGCGGACCGGACGCGTGATCATGCCCGCCTGGCAAAACCGGCACCCGCGGGTGCAGCCCCGGAAGATCTCGACCGAGTAGCGCTCGTGCACGGTCTCGGCCAGAGGCACGATCGGCTTCTTCGGGTACGGCCACTGGTCGAGATCCATGAGGGTGTGCTTGCGGACCTGAAACGGGACGCCGGGACGGTTCGGCGCGACCCGGCGGATCCGCCCGTCGGGCAGGTAGTCGACGTCGTAGAACTTCGGCACATACACGGCACCGGTACCGGCCAACTGCAGCAGCAGCCCGTCACGCCCGTCCGGACGCCCGTCGGCCTTCCACCCTTGCACGATGCCGCTGACCAGCAGGCTCGCCTCCTCGCCGTCGCCGAGAACCGCGGCGTCGATGAAGTCGGCGATCGGCTCGGGGTTGAACGCCGCATGGCCACCCATCACCACGATCGGGTCGTCGTCGCCACGCTCGACGCTGTGCAGCGGGATGCCCGCCAGGTCGAGAGCCTCGAGCAGGTTGGTGTAGCCGAGTTCGGTGGAGAAGCTGACACCGAGGATGTCGAATCCGCGCACGGGCCGGTGCGCGTCGAGCGTGAACTGCGGGATGCCGTGGGAACGCATCAGCCCGGCCAGGTCAGGCCACACCGCATAGGTGCGTTCGGCGAGGATCCAGTCGCGCTCGTTGAGGATCTCGTAGAGGATCGCGATCCCCTGGTTGGGTTGGCCGACCTCGTAGGCGTCGGGATACATGAGGCACCAGCGCACATCGGCCCGGTTCCACGGCTTCACCACGCTGTTGAGTTCGCCGCCCACGTACTGGATCGGCTTGCTCACCCGCGCGAGCAGCGGCTCGAGCGCGGGGAACAGCGATTCACCCGGCGTGATCGGTCGAGCGTCGGTCGTGGTGGAGGTGCTCATGGTTGAGCAAGTTTACGCACGGGCACGCCGGATTCGAAGTGTCGGCAGCAGCGGAACTCGTCAGGACCACGGGTCCGGGGGCGGCGCAGAGTGCTCGTCGGGCTGCCCGGACGCCGGCGGGTTGGGCTCGTGACGCGGCTGCTGCACGCCGGGCTCGAGCCACGGAGAGGGCTGCGCACCAGTGGGCGTCCCAGGCGACGGCGGGATGCCCGGCGGAACGTTGGAGGGCCAGATCGCCGGTGACTCCGGGGTCGCACGGTGCACGATCCCGCGCCGCCTCGCCTGCCAGACGATGAGCACCAGCGCGATCACCGGTAGCGACAGTTGGATGAGCACGCCGGGTCCGGCCGTGCCGTCCTGCCGGTCGAACATGCCGGCGATGTTGACGAACGGCAGCGACCATTCGGAGGTGACGTTGTTGACCACGTGCATCGCGATCGAGGCCTCGAGCCCACCGGTGCGCCATGTGAGGAAGGTGGCGATCGCCCCGAAGCAGAAGTAGAAGAGGTTGAGCCACGGGTCACCGGCCCCGTGAGCGAGCATGAACAGCGTCGAACTCACCAGGCCACCGGCGAACGCCCCCCCGATCTCGTGCGGCACCCAACTCGCGACGCTGCGGTTGATCACGCCGCGGAACGTGTACTCCTCACCGGCGCTCTGCAGGGGTGTCGTGAGGATCACGGCGAGCAACAACGGCAGTGTGTCACCGGTGACGTGCAGGGGGTTGCCGGCCAGGCCACCGGACCCGAAGAACTGGAACAGTACGAGCGCCACCCACAGCGGGGCGGCCATCGCCAGGCACAGCCCGAGCCACCGCCAGCGGATGCCGCCGCTGACCGACGACAGCCAGCGCGGACGCTGGCCGGTGACCGCCCAGCTGATCAACATCGCGGCGGGCACCAGCACGACCAGCGAGAGGTTGTTCGCGATGAAGATCGCCGGGGTGGTGACGATGGTTCCCTGGGTGGCCGAGGTGACGAACTGACTGAACGGCACTCGCCCGGAGATGGCATCGATGGTGGCGGCGACGAGCACGGCGACGGTCTGGTCGAGCAGGAAGAACACCCCGCCGGCGACGAGGATGATCAACGCCTTCCACCAGCGCCACCGCGGCCCCCGCCAGAAGCTGGGATAGCTGACGGGCGCCACCGGGAAGGCCGACTGCCGTCTGGGTGCGGGCGTGCCGATCACGTAGGGTGCGGCGAGCGGCGTCCGGTCGCCCTGCCACCGGTCGGGAGAATAGGCGGTCACGGTCGCGACTCAGGCCACGAGGTGGGGGAACCAGATGCCGATTTCACGCTGAGCCGACTCGGCCGAGTCGGACGCGTGGACCAGGTTGAGGCTCTTCGACGTGCCGAGATCGCCGCGGATCGAGCCGGGAACGGCCTCGATCCCGTCGGTGGCACCGTTGAGGGACCGGACGGCGGCGATCGCGCGCTCCCCCTCGAGCACCAGGCAGACGAGCGGTCCCGAGACGATGAAATCCTCGAGCCCGGGGTAGTAAGGACGCCCGACATGCTCGGCGTAATGGCGGGCCGCCAACCCGCGGTCGATGGTGCGCATCTGCAGGGCCAGTACGCGCAGCCCCTTCTGCTCGTACCGGGCCAGGATCGCCCCGGTCAATCCACGCGCCACCGCGTCGGGTTTGACGAGGACCAGGGTGCGTTCGGTTCCGGGCGCGGGCACGTCAGTCATGCCCCCACAGTACCGGCCCGGTCGAGTCGCCTGCCGAGCACGAAACTCATCACCCAGATCAGCGCGAAGATGGCTCCGACGAGGTACATCATCGGGGTGAGCAGTCCGAGCAAAATGCCCGCGAGCTGGGTGGCCCAGGCCAGCGGCCAGCCGACCGGGCGTCGCAGGGTGGCGGCCGAGACGATCGCCAGCACCGCGGCGCCGCCGGCGGCCAGGCCGGCGGGCAGGGCTCCGACGTTCGAGACGATCACCATCCCCGGGTAGGCCAGTCCGAACACGACGACGTCGAACAGCAGTTGCAGCGACAGCACCCGGATCATCGGGTTGCCGGGAACGAGACGCATCACAGGCCCTCCGGGTCGTCCCCGGACGCCGGCCAGTCCGACGCAGGATCGACCGGCTCCCCGATGCCGACGGTCACCATCGGGTCGCGCTCCGCTTCCCGATCGGGCGACACGAACAGTGCCCGAGCCTCTCCCGCCCCGATCACCGAGCCCGCGATGAGGACGCCGGCGGCCGGGCCCGCCTCGTCGGCGAGCCGCATCGCCAGCTCGACGGCCTCGGCATACGTGGGTGCGCTCTCGACGCGGTCGGCCCCGAACACCCCAGCGGCCCGGTCGACGAGTTCGTCGATGGCCAGCGCCCGGTCGGTCGATGACACCCGAGTGACCACGACGTCGGTCATCGCCTCGGAGAACACCGTCAGCACCTCGTCGATGTTCTTGTCGGCCATCATCGACACGACGCCGATCAACCGCGGGAACCCGAAGTTCTCCTCGACGGACTCGACGAGGGCGCGGGCGGCGTGGGGGTTGTGCGCGGTGTCGAGCAGCACCGTGGGCGAGCGGCGCAGCACCTCGAGCCGGGCGGGGGCCAGGACGCCGGCGAAGCCGTCGTTGATGATCTGAGCGTCGAGTTCCTGGCCGCCGAGGAACTGCTCGACCGCCGCCACCGCGACCGCGGCGTTCTGGGCCATGTGGGCACCGAACAGGGGCAGATACAGGTCGCCGAGCGGGCCGGACGCCGTCTGCAGCCGCAGCATCTGTCCGCCGACCGCGCCGGCGCGGTCGAGTACCGCGAAGTCGACTCCCTCGAGCACGGGATGGGCGCCGACCTGGGCACACCGGTCGAGCAGCACCCGGGCGGCCTCGGGATGCTGAGCGGCCAACACGGCGGTGCTGCCGGGCTTGATGATGCCGGCCTTCTCACCGGCGA
The DNA here is from genome assembly GCA_027346035.1 of Propionibacteriaceae bacterium. Lineage (GTDB taxonomy): Bacteria > Actinomycetota > Actinomycetes > Propionibacteriales > Propionibacteriaceae > JAJYQH01. The sequence goes on along the minus strand of DAIESZ010000364.1, from coordinate 2,286 downwards.
TCTCTTCGAGCGTGGATCCGAGGATGTGCATGTGGTCGAAGTCGACCGGGCACACGACCGCGACCGTCGCATCGGCGACGTTGGTGGCGTCCCAGGTGCCGCCCAGACCCACCTCGACGATGGCCACGTCGACGGGGGCGTCCGCGAACGCCGCGAACCCGAGCGCCGTGTACACCTCGAACGCGGTCATCCGCACGCCGTCGATCAGCTGGGCGTCGACCATCTCGACCATCGGCGCGATCTGGTCGTAGAGGTCGTCGAACAGGTCGGCGGAGATCGGCTCGCCGTCGATGCTGATCCGTTCCCGGACGTCGAGCAGGTGAGGGCTGGTCATGCGGCCCGTGCGCAGTCCGGTCGCGCGCAGCAGCGCGTCGATGATGATCGCAGTACTGCCCTTGCCGTTGGTGCCGGCCACATGAATGACCGGTGTGGCCCGCTCGGGCGAGGCCAGCAGATCGCACAGGGCCTGGATCCGGCCGAGGGACGGGGCGATGCGATGTTCGGGCCAGCGGGAGTACAACTGGGCCACCACCTCGTCGTGGCGCGCGGAACCGGTGCGGGGAGCGGAGGTGGGAGACATGATCGCCAAGCCTACCCAGACGGGCCTGTCCTCGCGCCGCGTCACCACTCCTCAGCATGGGCATGGGCCCGGCGATCCGGGTTCGGGGACTCGCTAAGGGGCCCCGCTATGATCGAGCGGTGATCGATGCCGCACCGTCACGTCCCTGGAGGGACTGGCGCACCTGGGTGTCCCTGGCCGCACGCCTCTACTTGGGAGGCATGTTGCTGGTGGCCGGAATCATCAAGCTGGGCAACCTGGCGAAGTTCGCCCTCGACATCAACGCCTACCACCTGGTTCCCTACGCGTGGACCAAGATCCTCGGCTACTCCATCCCGCCCATCGAGGTCCTCGTCGGCCTGCTGGTCCTGGCTGGCGCGTTCATCCGGGTGAGCGCCGCCCTGGGCGCGCTGCTCATGGCGGTGTTCATCTTTTCCATCGCCTGGGTGTGGGCCAAGGGTTACAGCATCGACTGCGGCTGCTTCGGCACCGGCGGCCAGGTGGCCGCCGGCCAGACCACGTACCCGCAGGACATCATCAGAGACACCCTGGCTCTGATCGGGGGGCTGTGGCTGGTGTTGCGTCCCCGGTCCTTCCCCAGTGTCGACCAGTGGCTGTCCGGCCCGTTCACGGGCCTGGGCGTCGGCGACGACGCCGCCGACAGCACCTCCCCCAGTCCGTCCGCCGACCCATCCCTGAGGAGCTGAACATGAGCAACTCCCAGCCCACCAAGCCGATGAGCCGCCGCGAGCAGTTGCGGCAACGCCAGCTGGCCGAAGCCAAACGCCAGCAGCGCACCCGCCTCATCGTGGTGATCTCGGCCATCGTGGCCGTCGTCCTCATCGGAGGCGCCGTCTGGTGGGGCGTGGCGTCGCGGCAGACGACCCCCACGGCCTCCGGAACGCAGATCACGCCGCCGAACGCGGTCGGTGACGCCGGAATCACCGTGCACCCGGCCGGGGCGGCGACTCCGAAGGCGTCCGCGCCGACCCTGATGGAGTACCAGGACTACCAGTGCCCCATCTGCAAGGAGTACTACACGACGTTCGGCCCGGCGTTCAACCAGCTGGTGAGCCAGGGTGAGATCAAGCTCGAATACCGCACGATGACCTTCCTCGACACCAATCTGAAGAACGACGCCTCGACCCGGGCCGCCGTGGCTGCGGCCTGTGCCGACACCGTGGGCGCGTTCGAGAAGTACCACGACGTGGTCTACGCCAACCAGCCCACCACCGAGGGGGCCGGCTACACCGATCAGCAGTTGCGGGTGACGTTCGCCCAGGATGCCGGCATCACCGGCGCGAACCTCACGAAGTTCCAGCAGTGCTACGACAACAAGTCCACGCTGAACTTCGTCCAGGCGGTGAACACCGCCGCCGAGCAGGCGGGCGTCACCGGAACCCCGACGTTCAAGGTGAGCGGCAACGGCAAGACCGTCACCCTCAACCTCGCCACCACCCAGCCCACCGCGGCCGCGGTGCTGGCGGCCATCAACACCGCGCTCAACGGCTGACCCGCACGGGGCGCCACGCCCGCGTCCACCCGTCGTGAGCTCACCCGGCGATTCCGTAGAATCGCCGGGTGAGCTCACGAGAGATGACCAGCCCGACCATGCCCGACAAGCCCGCGTTGGAGGGTCTCGAGGACAAGTGGGCCGCCCGGTGGCAGGAATCGCAGGTCTACGCTTTCAGCCGCCCCGAGCGGCGCGACCAGGTGTTCTCGATCGA
>DAIESZ010000363.1 GCA_027346035.1 Propionibacteriaceae bacterium | reverse complement strand
CTCCTGCGCCGGAGGCTGCCGATTCGAGGTCGGCCCCACGTGCCTCGCCGTGCAGTCCTTCTGGTACCGATCCTCGTCGAGACCACTCATCGTCGGGTCGTAGTCGACCCCTCCGACATCGAACATCGACGTCATCCAGTGGTAGAAGTTGTCGCCCCGGTCACGAAGCAGGGTGTAGAGACGACGCATCATCTGCGCGCGCACCCCGGCGAGTTCGGGATGGTTGTACTGGTTCAGCAGTTCATCCGGATCCACCTCCAGGTCGTACAGCTCGTTCACGGACTCGGGATTCACCACGAGCTTGAAGCGGTCGGTGCGCAGCATTCTCTGGGGATACGGGAAGTGATGGCCGTGGAACTCCCCGACGAAATCGGGGCGCCACGGCGGCTGTTCACCGCGGACCAGGGGAAGCAGCGACCGAGAATCCACCGCCTCGGACGGGTCGACGCCACACACCTCGAGGATCGTCGACGTGCAGTCCAGCAGGCCGACGAACTCGTGACGGACCTGGCCCGCCGGCGAACCGGGCACCCGGATGATGCCGGCCGTGCGGTAGATGTCCTCGTACATCGCCGGCCCCTTGTCGTGCAGCCGATGCGCGCCGGTGAACTCCCCGTGGTCGGAGCTGAAGAAGACAGCCGAGTCGTCGGCCAGACCCAGGTCCTCGAGAACCGCCAGCACCCGGCCGATCTGCTGATCGATCAGGGCCACGTAGCCCCACGAGACGGCGATCAGCTTGCGACTCTGCTCGCTCGTCAACGTGTCGAACGTCCAGTGGGCGCTGTAGTTGCGCTGCACCGGGGGCCTCCCCTCGAACGTCTCGGCCGACGACTTCGGCAAGCTGATGGTCTCGGGGTCGAACATGTCGAAGTACTCGTCGGGGAGGATGTAGGGCAGGTGCTGCCCGAAGAAGTGCAGGCTCAGGAAGAACGGTTTCCCGTCGCCGGCGTCGTCGGCGTAGCGGCGCAGCATGTCGATGGCGCGCTCGGCGAGGTAGTACTCGAACGTCGCCTGCACCGGTTGGTGCAGGCGGGCGGCCAGCAGGTTGCCCGGGGCGCCGTTGGGCAGCGTCCCCCGTATCTGATCGGAGATCGCGTACGGGGGGTAGCCGTGCTCGTCGAGGTAGGCAAGGTAGTCCGGGTGATGCACCGGGTTGTGCCAACCCTCGAACGCCGGGCCGTCGAACCCGAAGTCGACCGCGGTCTTGCGCGTTCCGACATGCCATTTCCCGATCAGGCCCACGTTGTATCCGGCCCGTCGCAGAGCCCGTGAGAAGGCGAACTCGTCGTCTGACAGATCCTCCTGATACCCGACATTGCGCTCGTAGTTGGCCAGCAGCTTGTGCCGGAACGGCGCCTTCCCGGTCAGGAGGCTGGCCCTGGCGGGCGTGCAGATCGCCGTCGGGGTGAACCACCTGTCGAAACGGGTACCGCTTGCCGCGAGCCCGTCGAGGGCCGGCGTGCGGGCCACCGGATTGCCGTAACAGCCCAGCGTGTCGACCCGCTGCTGGTCGGTGAGGATGAACAGCACATTCCATCTGGCCATGACGCGCATCAGCCCTTCGGCCTGGTCCACAGGGCACGGTGGTGCGCCTGGATCGCAGCCAACGCGGCACCGATCGCGCCCGCCTGCCCGTGGAAGGTGGCTGCTCGCACCGTCGGACGCGGCCCGTAGGGCAGCGTCGCCGACGTCATGTGGCGCTGGACCCGCTCGCTGAAGTCGGGGGCGAGCGTCGAGCATTCGCCGGCCAGGACGATCTCGGCCGGGTCGATCAGCAGGGACGCCAATCCCAGGACCACGCCCACCTGGCGTGCGGCCGAGTCGAGCGCCGCCACCGCCGCCGCGTCGTCGTGGGCGATCGCCGTGCCCAGACTCGCCAGGTCGGTGTAGTCCCCACCGTGGTCGGCGGCCGTGGCCAGGATCCCGTCGATCGAGACGAGCGTCTCCAGACAGCCCCGCCGGCCGCACCGGCATTCGCGCGCGGCGTCCGAATGGTCGACGACGACGTGCCCGAGTTCGCCGGCGGTCGCATGCGCACCCCGGGCGATCGATCCTCCGGTGATGATGGCTCCACCGACCCCTTTCGACAGGCGGAGGTAGATCAGGTTGTCGAGTGGCCGCGGCCGGTCCCACGTCGATTCGGCGAGCGCGGCGAACCGGATGTGGTGGTCGACGACGGTCGGGACGCCGAAGTGGTCGGTGAAGTCGTGGGTGATCGCGCGGCCGACGCGTCGAAAGTCCTGGTCGACGCCCTCCGGCAACCGGCCCTCCGGGGCCCAGGCGATGGAGTTGGGTCCGGGGAGGCCCACGGCGATGACCTGCAGCGACCGGTAGTGGATCCCGTGGCGGTCCGCCATCTCCGCGATGAGGGCGATGGCTGCCTGGGTGCGCGCGGGCCAGGTGTCCGGCTGAGCGTAGGTCGTGCTCCGGGTCGCGATGATCTCGCGGGTCGCGTTGACGATCACCGCGACGACGCGGTGGTGGGAGAAGTCGAGGCCGATGCAGTGCCCCGCCGCGGGGTCGAGCGTGAGCACCTCCGCCGGGCGCCCGCGTCCCGCCTTCGCCGGGTGCAGCCGCGTCGTCGGGAGGACGCTGCCCTCGTCGATGAGGGAACTCAGGATCTCCGAGATCGTCGACCGGGCGATGTGCAGTTCGCGCGACAACTCCGAGCGGGTGCGGGCACGACCATCCCGGAGGGCTCGCAGCACAGCGTCGCGGTGCCGCTGAGCGACCTGCCCGTGGATGTCCATGCGAGGACGCTAAGCCGGTCGGTTATTTCCGTCAACGGGACGACAGAAATCGGTTCCCCGGACTCGGGCGTCAGGAGGTGACGCCGCCCTCCTCGAGCTGGGCGATGTCGCCGTCGGAGAGCCGGACGTCGGCGACGGCCAGGTTCTGCTCGAGGTGCGCCGGACGCGACGTGCCGGGGATCAGCAGGATGTTCTCGCGGTGCGCCAGCAGCCACGCCAGCCCGACCTGGGCGGGGGTCGCGCCCAGCCTCGCCGCGACGGCGCGCACGGCCGGATTGTCGGTGACCTTCGGCAGGTTCGGGAAGGCCGATCCGAGGGGGAAGTAGGGCACGTAGGCGATGCCCCGCGCGGCGCACAGGTCGAGCACGTCGGCGTCCGAGCGGTCGAGCAGGCTGAACGCGTTCTGCACGCAGACGATGTCAGCCTGCGCGATCGCCTGCTCGACCTGGACGCGGTTCGCGGTCGAGATGCCGACGCCGGCGATCTTGCCCTCGTCGCGGAGCGCGACCATCTCGGCGAGCTGGTCCTCGAGGCGAACGGGTTCCTCCCCGGGAGTGTGCCCCTCGTGCAATCGCAGGTTCACGGCGCCGAGGCGATCGACGCCGAGCGTCCGCAGGTTGTCCTCGACGGCCGAGCGGAGCTGGTCGGGGCGCTGGCCCGGGAGCCAGTTGCCGTGGTCGTCGCGGAACGCCCCGACCTTGGACACGAGCACGAGGTCGTCGGGGTAGGGGTACAGGGCCTCGCGGATCAACTCGTTGGCGACGTCGGGACCGTAGAACTGCGCGGTGTCGATGTGGTTGACGCCCCACTCGACGGCGCGCCGGAGGATGCCGATCGCCTCGTGGTGATCGCGCGGCGGGCCCATGACTCCGGGCCCGGGAAGCTGCATCGCCCCGAAGCCGATCCGATTGACGCTGAACTGTCCCAAGGGGTAGGTGTCCACGAAGGGGACCCTAGCTCGGCGGGACGAATGCGTGACCCGTCCTCAGGGAGAGACGCAGAACTCGTTCCCCTCGGGGTCGGCGAGGGTCGTCCACCGGAGGGGTCCCTGGTTGGCCTCGTACAGGACGGTCGCGCCGGCGGCCGTCAGCCGGTCGATGACCGTGGAGGTGTCCTCGTCGCCGACCCGGACGTCGAGGTGCATGCGGTTCTTGACCGACTTGGGCTCCGGCACGGCCTGGAAGTAGAGCCTCGGCGTCCCGGCGCTCGGATCGGGGTTGTCCACCGCGGCGCCGCCGGCCCACACGAGCTCGCCCCGGTACGTCGTCGTGTCGGCCTCACTCGCGTGCCCCTCGGCGATCATCCGCCGGATGAACTCCTCGTCGGTCGGCTCGACCTGCCAGCCGAGCGCCGCCGCCCACCAGTCCGCCTGCGCGTGCGGATCCCGGCAGTCGAGAGTGACCTGGACCTTGTATGCCATGCCGGATGCTAACAGGGTGCCCGGGGCTCAGTGCTCGAAGCGCCACCCAGCGGCAGAGTTGTGCACCACCCGGTCGGGAGGGTCGCTGTGGCTGCGGATGAGCGACGCGTTGGCCTCGTCGACCCTCGCCACCCAGGACGCGGCGGCGTGAGGCGCCTTGCCGAACCGTTCGTGCCGGGCGACCAGGCGTTCGACCCGGACCCCGTCGTCGCCGTCGACGAGCCAGACGGCGTCCAGCGCCGCGCGGGCCTCGCGCCAGGCCGGCTCGCGCAGCAGCAGGTAGTTGCCCTCGGAGATGACCAGGCGCGTGTCCGGGTCGACGACCATCGCCCCGGCGATCGGCTGTTCCAGGGTCCGCTCGAAGCCGGGGGCGTAGACCGGCCGGTCGGTCTCGGCGTGCAGGCGCCTCAGCAGGGCGGCGTAGCCGGCGGCGTCGAACGTGTCGGGAGCCCCCTTGCGCTGCCGGATGCCGAGCCGCTCGAGTTGCACGTCGGCGAGGTGGAACCCGTCCATCGGCACGTGCGCCACCCAGGCGGATCCGTGCTCGAGGCTGATGGCCCGCACCAACTCCTCGGCCAGGGTCGTCTTGCCGGCCCCGGGGACGCCGGCGATGCCGAGTACCGCCCGGCCCCGGTCGGGAACCAGCGCGCAGGCGGCGGCGACCACGTCGTGCAGGCTCACACCGCCATTGTCAGCGCAGGTCCATTCCCAGGTCGAGTGCGGGGGCCGAGTGGGTGAGACCGCCGACGGAGATGTAGTCGACGCCGGTCGCCGCGACCTCGTGGACGGTGGCCAGGGTCAGCCCACCGGACGCCTCGGTCCGGACGCCGCGCGGGGCGCACACCGCGACGGCCTCCCGCATCACGCCCGGGGTCATGTTGTCGAGCAGGATGAGGCTCGCGCCGGCGTCCACCGCCTCGCGCACCTGGTCGAGCGTGTCGCACTCGACCTCGACCGCGATGTCCGGACGCCGCTCGCGGACCGCCCGGAACGCGGCGGCCACCGACCCGGCCGCTGCCACGTGGTTGTCCTTGATGAGCGCGGAGTCGCCGAGACCCATCCGGTGGTTGACCCCGCCCCCGCAGCGCACCGCGTACTTCTGCAGCACCCGCAGCCCGGGCACCGTCTTGCGGGAGTCGCGTACCCGCGCCCCGCTGCCCTCGAGCGCGTCCGCCCACGCGCGGGTCTGGGTCGCCACTCCCGACAGCTGGCAGGACAGGTTGAGCGCCGAGCGCTCGGCGGTGAGCAGCGTCCGCAACTGCCCGGTGACCCGCAGCGCCACGTCGCCGGGCTGGAGGCGCGCACCGTCGGGTCGGACGATCTCGACCTCGATCGTCTCGCCGCGCTGGGCGGCCAGTTCCTCGAACACGGCGGCCGCGACCGGTCCACCGGCCAGGCAGCCGGCGGCGCGGGACACGATCTCGGCCGTGGCGACGGCCTCCGGCAGGGTGGCCTCGCTGGTGACGTCGGGTCCCCACTGGAGGTCTTCGGCCAGGGTGGCCCGCGCCACGGCCCGCACGTGGGCCGGATCCAACCCGGCCTCCGTCAACTGCCGGTCGATGCCGTCGGTGGGACTGCTTGTCATGCGCTGATCCGATCGGTGCGGTCGCCGAGGGCGACGTGGTCGAGGTGGACGCCGCGGACGCTCGTCCGCAGCGTGAGCCGGCCCAGCCAGCCGGCGTCGGGCTCGGGGTGGTCGCTGCGGCGGTGGCAGCCGCGGGACTCGGTGCGGGTCTCGGAGGCCACGGTCACGGCGGTCGCGACGGTGTGCACGCTCGTCGCGTCGAGGTTCGCAGGGCTCAACCGGCTGGTCGTGGTGACCGCCTCGAGCTCGGACGCCGCCCGGGCCAGCCCGTCGGCGTCCCGGCTCACCCCGACCCACGCGTCCATCGCCTCCCGGACGCCGGCGAGCTCGGAGGCGTCGACGAGCGGCGCCCAGCGGCGGGCGACCGGACGTCCCGCGGCGCCCACGCCGGCGCTCAGCAGGTGTCCGCAGCGTGCCCCGGAGATCAGCGCCTCGGTGAGCGAGTTCGAGGCCAGCCGGTTGGCGCCGTGCAGACCGGTCGAGGCACTCTCGCCGACCGCGTACAGCCCGGGCACGCTCGTGCGCCCGTCGAGGTCGGCGGCGATCCCCCCGCACAGGTAGTGCGCGCCGGGTCGCACCGGGATCGGCTCGGCCACCGGGTCGACGCCCCGCTCGCGGCACAACCGCAGGATCGACGGGAAGTGCCGCTCCCACACCTCGGCCCCGAAACCGGTGGCGTCGAGCAGCAGGTGGTCGAGTCCGTGACGCTGCAGGTGCGCGTGCATCGCGGCCGAGACGACGTCGCGGGGAGCGAGGTCCTCCTGGGGGTGGACGCCGCGCATCACCCGGCGCCCCGCGGCGTCCCGCAGGAACGCGCCCTCGCCGCGGACCGCCTCGCTGATGAGCACCCCGCGGTCGCCCGGACGCCGGTCGGCGGGGTCGATCCACAGCAGCGTCGGGTGGAACTGGGTGAATTCGATGTCGCGCACCTCGGCACCGGCCCGCAGCGCGGCGGCGATCCCATCGCCCGTGGCCACGGCCGGATTGGTGGTGAGCGACCACACCTGCCCGGCGCCGCCGGTCGCGAGCACCACCGCGGGGGCGAGGATCTCGCCGACGTCGCCGTCGGGGTCGAGCACCCGGACGCCGCACGCCGCCCCCGACCCGTCGGTGAGCACGTCGACCAGCCGCGTGTGCTCGTTGACCCGGACGCCGTCGCGCGCCAGCCAGGCGGTGGCCTCGGTCAGCGTCCGCTCGACCTCGTGACCGCTGGCGTCCCCGCCGGCGTGGATGATCCGGCGGGCACTGTGGCCGCCCTCGCGGTGCAGGTCGAGGTCGCCGCCGGACGCGAGGTCGAACGTCGCGCCCAGCGCGGCCAGGTCGCGGATCGCCTCGGGGGCCGCCGCCACCACGTCGGCGACGATGTCGGGGTCGCAGAGTCCGGCCCCGGCGACCAGGGTGTCGTCGAGGTGGGAGTCCAGCGTGTCGGTGGCGTCCCACACGGCGGCCAGGCCGCCCTGGGCCCAGTCGGTGGCCGATTCGGTGAGCCCGCCCCGGGTGACCACCTCAACACGCAGGCCGGCCAGGGCGACCGGACGCAGCACCGACAGCCCGGCGGCGCCGGTGCCGACGATCACGACATCGCAGGTCCGCCGCCACGCGGCGCCCGGGGTCGGCAGTTCGCCGTAGCGGAGGCTCATTCCCCGCCTCCCGGCCTGCCGATGCCGATCATCCGCTCGACGGCGCTCCGGGCGCGCTCGGCGGTGTCGGCGTCCACCAGAACCTCGTCGGTGCCCTCGCGCAGGCTCCGAAGCAGCTTCGGAGGGGTGATCATCTGCATGTACGGGCAGGCGGCGCGCGGGTTCACCGGGGTGAACGTGACGTCGGGGCGCGCCTTGTGCAGTTGGTGCAGCATGCCGATCTCGGTGGCCACGAGCACGGTCGACCCGGTCGTGGTCCGGGCGGCGTCCAGCATGCCGCCCGTGGACAGGATGTGGGTGCGCTCCCGCGGGAATTCGCCGCGACCCGCCATCCACAGCGCGCTCGTGGTGCAGCCGCACTCGGGGTGCACGAACAGCTCGGCGGTGGGGTTGGCGCGGACGGTGTCCATGAGGTCCGACGGCGAGATGTCGGCGTGCACGTGACACTCCCCGAGCCACACGTGGATGTTGCTGCGCCCGGTCTCGCGGCGGACGTGGGCGCCGAGGAACTGGTCGGGGCCGAACAGCACCTCGGTGTCGGGATCGATCGAGTTGACCACCTCGACCGCGTTCGAGCTCGTGCAGCAGATGTCGGTCTCGGCCTTCACCTCGGCGGTGGTGTTGACGTAGCTCACGACGACCGCACCCGGGTGCTCGGCCTTCCACGCCCGGAGCTGGTCCGCGGTGATCGTGTCGGCCAGCGAACAGCCCGCGGCGGCGTCCGGGATCAGCACCCGCTTGCCGGGGGACAGGATCTTCGCGGTCTCGGCCATGAAGTGGACCCCGCAGAACACGATCGTGCCCTGGTCGGACGCCGCGGCGATCCGCGACAGCGCGAGCGAGTCGCCCACGTGGTCGGCGACGTCCTGGATCAGCGGCAACTGGTAGTTGTGGGCGAGGATCACGGCGTCGCGCTCGTCGGCGAGCCGGCGCACCTCGTGCGCCCAGAGGGCCTGCTCGGCCGGCGTCCACGAGCGCCAGTCGTCGGACAGGTCGGTGGTGGTGACGCTCGAGGCGGTGCTGGTCACGGTCATGGCGGGCTCCTGGTTTCAGACTATGGATCGAAAACCCGGATCGAGATTACCACGACGCATCGGGCGCGCGAATTCCGGCGTCCGTGAGTGGACGCGGGCGGCAGTCGCGGAAGATCCGACACCGGAAGCGGCAGCTCCTGCATGGGCGTGACTCCCGGGGCGGACATCGATGCAGGACGTGTCGATCGGGGGTTGGCCGAAACCGCCATGACCTCGCCCGGCGATAGCGTCGCTGTGATCGCGCTGCGAGCCCGGGCACCGACGCTCGAGCCGATTCCCGAGAAAGGCCACCGCCATGACCGCTCCGATCGTCCAGCCGGATTTCTACCCCGCACGGCTCGACGTCGAGTATCCGGAGCGACTCAACCGGGTGACGACGGCGTTCCGGCTCGTTCTGATCATCCCGATCGCCGTGGTCCTCTCCGCGCTGTCAGCCGAAGCGCGGTCGACGGTCGACGTCATCAACGAGTCGGGGACCGTCGTGCACCACGCCACGCAGACGAGCGGCGGCATCGCCGGAGGGCTCTTCCTGGCCACCCTGCTCATGATCGTGTTCCGGCAGCGCTATCCCCGCTGGTGGTTCGACTTCGCCCTCCAGTTCGCCCGGTTGTCCGCCAGGATCGGCACGTACGGGGCGCTGCTCACCGACCGATACCCGTCGACCGTCGAGGAACAGTCGGTGCGTCTCGAGCTCGACTACCCCGAGGTCGAGCGCGACCTCAACCGCTGGCTGCCGCTCGTCAAGTGGTTCCTCGCCATCCCGCACTACGTCGTGCTCGCGTTCCTGGCCGTGGGTGCCGTGGTGAGCATCGTCATCGCCTGGTTCGCGATCCTGTTCACGGGCCGCTATCCGCGGGGCCTGTTCGACTACGTCGTCGGGGTCGGCCGGTGGGCGCTGCGTGTGCAGGCTTACGTGTCTCTCCTCATCACCGACCGTTACCCGCCCTTCAGTCTGCGGTGAGTCCGGATGCCGGTGGCGCCCAGCTGCCGGCCGAGCGGCCGGGGATCCAGGGGGAGATGACGCGGAGGAGTGGCGACTCTCGACCTCCCAGGGATCGGATCGACCGGATTGCGTCAAGGAACCTTGACATTTGGAGGGATGTCAAGGAGACTTGACACATGAGGAACGAGATCCGCCGGCTCCGAGAGATGCACGACCTCACTCAGGCCGCGCTCGGCGCGAAGATCGGCGTCTCCCGGCAGACCATCAACTCACTGGAAACCGGGAAGTATGACCCCTCCCTTCCTCTGGCATTCACCATTGCCCGGCACTTCGGGCTGAGCATCGAGGAGATCTTCCATGTTGACGAGTGACCGCTCCGTCGCCACCGACAAGACGACCACCGCCTGGTTCGCCGGAGTCGCAGTCGGTCTGGTTGGCACCCTCGGTCTTGCCCTCGCCGTCGGCTCTGCCGGGCATCCGGACACGGCGGCGGGCATCGTCACCGGCGGCATGCTGGTGCTGGTTCTTGCGGCGGCGGCGCGGTGGCGCAGTGCCAGCGCTCCGGACCGCGCCGGCACTGCCGCCCGGATCGCGGCCGGCCGGCCCGACGAGCGTGATGTCCGCGTGCACCAGGCGACGCTCTCGGTCGTCGGCGCGGTCGCCATCGTCCTCAGTGGCCTGTCGAGCGCCGCGACGTTCGTCGATGTGGACGCGGCAGTCATCGTGCGCACGATGCCGTTCCTGCTGGTGCTCACGATGGTATGCGCCTTCGTGGTGGTCAACCGTCGAACGTGACCCAGTCGTGCCTGGAGCGGCGCCCCGGCTCGCCCCGCGTCCCGGAGGGCGGCATCCATGCTCGACGATGGGCGACGCGGCGTCCCCGAGGATGCCCCGGCGTGCAGCAGGCCGTGCAGGTGACCGTTGAGCACGGGTGACGGGGTGGGGTTGATGGCGCGGGGAGCGAAGGTCGGTCAACGGCACACGGTTGTCGGGGTGGCGCTTGTCGTCGGGCCGGGGTGGGCGTGACCCTCGGGATCCATGCCGGGTGCCCCGGTCACCGATCAGCGCGTCCGGCCGTGCCGATGTCCCGGTCCCGCCGGCTCCTCATGTGAGGTCTCCGAATCCGCAGTCGACCGGGCCATCTCCGGTGGTGGTGACCATGCCGGGGGCCGGTCGCCTGCAGATTGTCACGGCCTGGTGGGTGGTCGGCCCCCGCTGGCATGCTGAACACCATGGAGCAGCGGATCAACGTCGTCACGCTCGTCGTCGCCGATCTGGGGGCGGCGCG
>DAIESZ010000358.1 GCA_027346035.1 Propionibacteriaceae bacterium | reverse complement strand
TCGTAGTCGAAGTCGCCGGCGAAACGCAGCCCCTTGACGATCATCGCCGCCCCGCGCGCGGCGGCGAAGTCGACGAGCAGGTTGGTGAGCGGCTCGACGCTGACACCTGGTAGGTCGGCGACCGATTCCCGGGCCAGGTGCACCCGCTCGTCCTGGGTGAACAGGTAGTTCTTGGTCGTGTTGTCCCCGACGGCGACGATCACCTGGTCGGCGAGGCTCCGCGCCCGCCGGATGATGTCGAGATGGCCCCGCGTGATCGGGTCGTAGGATCCCGGGACGACGGCGATCAGCGGCTCACGGCTCATGGCTCTCCTCGTCGGGCCCGTGGGCGTTCACCTGGGCGTGGTGGAGCACGGTCTCACCGTAGCGCCGCTGCCAGGCGTCGGTGCCGGCCGGGAACCCGGGAGGGCGGGACCTCGCCGAGCGTTCGATCACGATGAGCCCGTCGGGACGCAGCCAGTGGCGGGCCACGAGGTGATCGACCATCCGGTCGATGTCGTCGTCGGGTACCGGGTAGGGCGGGTCGAGCCAGACGACGTCGAAGCCGTCGTCGGGGGTGGCCGGTGACCGGTCGGCGAGATAGCGCTCGGCGCGCTCACGCACGATGTCGGCCCGGAGTCCGGTGGTGCGGGCGTTGTCGCGGATGACCTCGCAGGTACGCGGGTCGGCCTCGACGCACACGACCCTGTCGGCCCCGCGGCTGGACGCCTCGAGGCCGACTGCGCCCGAACCGGCGAACAGGTCGAGGAACGCGACGCCCTCCAACTGGTCCGCGGCGGGCTGCTCGGACGTGCCGAGCCAGGCGGCGAGGGAGGAGAAGAACGCCTCACGCACCCGGTCGGTCGTGGGACGGGTCGACGCCCCTGCGGGCATGGTGAGGCGCCGGCCGCCGGCGGATCCGGCGATGATCCGGCTCATCGGGCGACGCTCAGGCGGTGGGCTCGGGACCGAATTCGAACCTGCGTCCGGTCATCCGGTCGGCGCTGAGCCGCACCCAGTTGACCTTCATCGTCGGCACCCACGGGCGCAGCGGCATCTTCGCGAACCGGGCGAGATCCTCGGGGTCGTCGACGATTTCGGCGCGTCCGTGCAGCACGACGCTCCAGCCGATCTCCTCGTCCCACCCGTCGATCTCGAACGCGATGTGCTCGTTGACGACGAGGTTGTGCAGCTTGGTCCCCTCTGCGGTGCGGAACACCACCGACTCCCCGTCGAGCACGAAGTTGACGGGGAAGACCTCCGGCAGGCCGTCGATGGCCGTGACAAGGCGGCCAACCTCCTGGCTGGCGAGATAGCCCCAGCAGGCGTCCTCGGTGACCTCGCTGATCGGATTCGTGGTGTCGGCCATGGCACATTCCTACCACGGGCACCCCGTCACTGAACGAGCACCAGTCGTTAACTGTCACCCTCACCGGCGAGTGGGACGGTCCGGCGGTGGGCCGTGCCTGCCGACCGCGCGTCGATGCCGACGGCGCACCCGATCCCATCTCGTCGCAGGAGGACGCGGCCGCCCGGTCGGAGGCGGGTCAGCCGTCCACGAGGGCACAAGGGATCGCAGCGCGCCAGCGCGGGAGCACAGGTACCGCCCAGACCTCGATCGTCGCGCGGGGGTGTGCGAGGCACTCGGGGCGGGCGTCGTCCACCTGCGTGGCCCACACAGGTCCACCGTCGCGTCGATCGGGCACCTGCAGATTCACTGCGCCGGCGACCAGGACGGCGACGATCAGGACCACACCGATGACCGCGAGGGCGATGGTGCCGCGCGCGATGAGCGAGTCCGCCGCGATCACGACGCCCGCCAGCAGGAACATCGACGCCGCGGCGGCATAGCGGCTGGGGCCGACCACCCGGAACTGCGCGAGGGTGAACGTCGACCAGTTCTGATTCGCGCCCGCATTGAGCGTGAGGGCCGCGAACCAGGCGACGACCGAGCCGCCGACCGATGCGATGAGCAGCCATCGTTCGGTTCCCCGGGCCCGAAGGGCCCCGAGGACGATCGCTGCGAACAGCAGCAGGCCGGGAACAACGACGATCCACCACCCGTACGCGTGGATCGCGGTGCCGACCGCTCGGACGTTCGCGTCCCAGCTGCCCGCGACCGGCTGGGCGAAGTATCCGAGCAGCATGTCGAGCGGCGCGTCGCTGCCGTGCCCGATCGGCCGCGGATGCGTCAGCGCGGTGGCCGCCTGCGCCGCGACCCCGGCGAGCGCGATCGCGGCGACGGGGATCACCCGGCGTTCGCGCCGGTTCAGCAGGAACAGCGGCAGGAAGACCGCGGTCTGGATCTCCGTGCACGTGGCGATGCCGGCCCCGACGGTGACCGCTGCGGCGGACCACCAGGACCGCGGGCGGAACGCGAACAGCCAGGGAGCGAGGAACAGCAGGTACCAGTGCAGGTTGGCGGTGTTCCCGGCGATCTCCACCGGCACCATCGGTGTGATGGCCGGCACGGCGGCCAGGAGGGCGCGCATCGCCCACGATGCGACGTGCCGGCGGGAGAGGATGAACACCAGTCCGCTGATGACACCGACGCACAGGCAGGACAGTGCGTTGACGGTGATCGCGTACTGGTCGATCGGACGCAGAGCCACCGCCAGGTCCACGAGGAGCCGCGGCAACAGGTGCAGATACCCGGCGTATGGCCGCCAGATGGTCCGGAACGGGCCGAGCGCCAGGCGATCCTCGAGGAACTGTCCCGAATCCTCGGCCCAGGCGATCCCCTGCACGGAGTGGCCGAGACGCTCCCAGAGCACAACCGTCGTGAAGGCGGTGATCAGGACCGCGCCGGACCATCCCATGACCGCCGGTCTCCGGGCCATCACGCCAGCCCGCGCCGTTCGTGAAGTCACCGTCGGACGATAGCAGCGCCCGCAACGTCGCCGGTGGGCGCTCGCACCTGCCCTGCCGGCGCAGCCGGGAGATCCCTCCGGCTCAGACGCAGTCGACGCACAGGTCGGGCCGCACCCAGCCCCGCCGGGCGAGCACCCCGTAGATCCTGCAGCCGACGCAGTAGCCGAACAGCGCCTCGAGCGCGGGGAAGACCACCATCACCGCGGCGATCACCCACACCACGACCAGCGCGGCATGCAGTCCGGTCGCCAGCTGAACGACCCACGCAGCGGCCGCCAGCGACGTCATCGCCGCCCCGATGACGGCGGCGAACCGCTTGGGTGCCCCGGCCGTCGAACGCGGCGGCACCGGAACGTGCCGCCGGACGAACCTCAGGACTCCGGTGGCGAGGAAGCTGCGCGAGGGTCCCCAGATGGCCCGCGGGATGAAGTCCGCGGCCAGCGCCGCGTAGAGCCACCATTGATGGGTGCCGATGGCTGCCAGCCCGATGACGAGCACGGAGGCCGCGACCAGGCGCACGGTGACGCCGTCGACCACGGACGGATAGCGGCGGGGGAAGCGGATGGCGCCGACGGGGACGACGCGGGGAGAAGTCTGGATGTCGGTCATGGCTCGGTTCCTCGGGTGTGTGGCGCATCGGGCGCCGGAGCGGGTCAGGTGGCGGGGCGGTCTGTGCTCGCGGCCACCGGCGGGCTGGATCCGTG
>DAIESZ010000349.1 GCA_027346035.1 Propionibacteriaceae bacterium | reverse complement strand
GAAGCCCACCCGGCGGTAGAGCGCGAGGGCGGCGAGGTTGTCGTGGCGCACCTCGAGCAGCATCCGTGCAGCGTCAGCGCCGGCACGCCCCAGCATCTCGTCGAGCAGTCCGCGCGCGATCCGGCGCCCACGGTGGCCGGGATCGACCATGATCCGGTGCAGGTCGGCGACGCCGGCAACGACCCGCACGCTCGCGGCCGCGACCAGGGCCCCGCCGTCGCGGCGGAACCCGAGCAGCCGGTCTGCGGCGCCAAGTTCATCGGACCAGGCCGCCATGCTCCAGCGCTCCGACGCAGGGAAGCACGCCTCGTCGAGGCGAGCCAGCTCCTCCGCCGTCGCGGTCGGCGCAGGGCGCGTCACCGGCGGCTCAGGCGGGGCGTGACCAGCGTCGACTTGCGCGTCGACGGCACGGTGGCGTCGGGCTTGCGCAGGTAGAGGGGCTCGATGCCGGCGTCCGGGAGCAGGTCGATGGACGCCGCGAGCACCCCGGCGTCGAGGTGGCGCGGGCCGGGCACGGCACGGGCACCGATCACGTCGGGGTAGAGGTCTGCGCCCGGTCCGACGACCGGCAGGTCGGGCAGCGTCGAGGCCGCACCCACCTGCGGCTCACCGATGCGAGTGCCGTCGGCGGCGTAGCGGGCCCAGTAGAGCTCGCGGCGCCGCGCGTCGGAGGCCACGACGAACTCGCCGACCGGCGGCTGGTCGCCGAGCACGGCTTGTCGGGCGACGACGTCGAGGCTGCAGACACCCGTGGGAACCGCGATCGACCCCGGGAAGTCGCCTCCCAGCGCGGCGATCGTGCGGGCGGTGACGATGCCGACGCGCAGGCCGGTGAACGGCCCGGGCCCGAGGCCCACGGCGACGCGGTCGACGTCGGTGATCGCGATGTGCTGATCGGAGCAGACGCGGTCGATGAGTCCCTGGAGATGTTCGGCGTGTGCCCGACGGTCGTCGACCCGGGCCGAGGCGACCGCGACGCCGTCACGGGCGAGGCCGACGCACACGTCGGTGGAGGTGTCGATGCCCAGCACCCACTCGCTCATGAGGGCGTCCCTTCGTGGAGAGTCGTGGTGGTGTCGTCGGCGAGTGGCGACAGGTCGACGCCCTCCCACCGGGGGCCGGTGCCGACGATGTAGACGATCCTGGTCTCGTCGTCGGGATCGCCGCTCCGACGGATGTCGACGTCGAGCCAGGAATCCGACAGCCCCTCAGCCAGTCCGGCGCCCCATTCGACGAGGGTGACCGAGTCGGCGAGCGAGGTGTCGAGGTCGATGTCCTCGAGTTCGGCCGATGAGGAGAGCCGGTAGGCGTCGACGTGCACGAGCGCCGGGCCCGGCCTGAGCGGGCGGTGGATGCGGGACAGGACGAACGTCGGCGAAATCACCGGAGAGGCGACCCGCAGCCCCGCCCCCAGACCCTGGGTGAGGGTGGTCTTGCCGGCCCCGAGATCACCGCTCGCGATGAGCACGTCACCGGCCCGCACGACGCCGGCCAGGCGGCGTCCGAGGCGCCGCATGGCCTCGGCATCAGGTACCTCGACCCGAACCGGCAGCCCGCGCCGCATGACGTATCCCGTGGGCTCCTCCCGAACGGCACGGAACCCGTGCCGTTCCCACCAGCGGCGGGTGGCGGGGAATTCGCGCCTGCTCAGCAGCTCGAGCCGGGTGGCGCCGAGGTCTGTGGCCAGCTCGACGGCGCCACGGACCATCGCCTCGGCGATCCCCTCCAACCGGTTGCCGGGCAGCACGCTGACCCGGTGCAGCCCGGCGAGGTCGCCCTCGAGGCTGATCAGCAGGCACCCGACGATGCGGCGGCGGCCGTGGCCGTCGACGAGTTCGGCGACCACACCGGGAGCCGAACCGAGCGCCCCCGCGACCGTCTCAACGGTGTCCTTGAGATAGTCGGCGGGGGGCTCGACGGGTGGCCGCGCGGCGAACGCCGCTCGGATCACGGCCAGCATGTCGGCCGCATCGGACGGATCGGCGACCCGCAGGCTGAGGTTGCCGCCCTCTGGGGCCTCGGCGGGATCGTCAGGCGCCGTGTCGGGCGCGGATGACAGGCGTTCGCTGGACAAGCTCGGCTCCCCGGGAGTTGATCGGTCAGTCGTGGCGTTCGGCTCGACGATACCCACCGCGACGAGCGCCATCATCGCGGCCACCCCACTGGGAACCGCGACCGGAGCCATTCTCACCCGACCCGCCGCGACCGCGGCCACCGGCGTCCCACCGCGGACGCCGCGCCTTCGGCCCCCGCTGTCGGATCGGCTGCTTGGGCGCCACGAGGGCGTCGAAGCGCTCCTGCGGGATCGCCTCTCCCGACACCGGACGGGCACCCGTGTGCTCGGACAGCGCCGCGTCACCGGGACTCGCCGGCGTGGGGCGCACTACGACGCCCGCATGCTCGGTGAGTTGGGACGTGAACCGGCGCTGGTGCGGCAGCACGAGAGTGACGACCACGCCCCGCTCCCCGGCCCGCGCGGTGCGACCGGCCCGGTGGAGGTAGTCCTTGGAGTTCATCGGCGGGTCCGCCTGCAGCACCAGCGACACGTCGTCGACGTGGATCCCTCGGGCGGCGACATCGGTGGCCACCAGCACCGGCACGGCGCCGTCGCGGAAGGCCTGCAGCATCCGCGCGCGGGCCCCCTGGGTGAGGCCTCCATGAAGGGGTCCGGCCATGACCCCGAGCCCTCGCAGGTCCTGCGCAATGCGGTCGGCCGCCAGCTGGGTTCGTACGAACACCACGGTGCGACCGGCCCGGTTGGCGATCTCGGCGGTCACCGCGAGCTTCTCGTCGGGCTTCACCAGCGCGAGCACGTGCTCCATCGTGCTGACGGACGCGCGGTCGCTGTCGATCTCGTGGATGACGGGATCGTGCAGGTAACGCCGCACGAGCCGGTCGACGGCGTGGTCGAGGGTCGCGGAGAACAGCATTCGTTGCCCGTCGCCCGGCACGGCGTCGAGGATCGCGCTCACCGCCGGCATGAACCCGAGGTCGGCCATGTGGTCGGCCTCGTCGAGCACGGTGACCATCACCTGGGACAGGTCGGCCGCCCCCTGGTCCATGAGGTCGATGAGCCTTCCCGGCGTGGCGACGACGACATCGACGCCACGCTCGAACGCCTTCAGCTGCGGGCCGTACGACATGCCTCCTGCCACGAGCGACAGGTCGAGCTGCATGCTGCGCGCCAGCGGGGCGAGTACGTCGGCAACCTGCAGCGCGAGTTCGCGGGTGGGTACGAGCACGACCGCCCGGGGGGCCCCACCGGCCGGGTCGCCGGCCGCGAGACGTGCGATCAGGGGTAGCCCGAAGCCGAGGGTCTTGCCGGAACCCGTCTGGGCCCTGCCCAGCACGTCACGCCCGGAGATCGCGTCGGGGATGGTAGCCACCTGCACCGGGAAGGGCTCGTGGATGCCCTGGCCGGCAAGGGCCGCGACCAGCTGCGCGGGGACCCCCAGCAGGGCGAAGGGCGCATCGGCCGCGACGCTGCCGGCGTCGAACTCCCCGGGCTGAATGTTCGACAGGTCGGCGGCGCGCCAATCCATCGTGTCGGCGTGACTCTCGTCCGTTTCTCCGGCGAACGCGCGACTGCTGCGGACGTCGGCCCGTCGCGGGCCCCGGCGATCGTCGTCACGCCGGCGTGGCCGGGTTTCGCCGCCCCAGTGCGGGGTCGATGGCCGGGCAGGCACGCCGCGTCGCCCCAGGGGTGCGGAACCGCCCCGTTCGCGTCGCTCGTCGTCGCGACGCTGCCACGGGCGGTCGGCGTCGCGGGACTCCGACGGACGCTCGTCGCGGCGGTTCTGCCACGGCGCGGCGTCGCCCTTGTTGCCCCACGGGCGGTCGCCCGCGCGCACGTCGGAGCCCCGGCGCTGATCGGAGGTCCCACGATCGGCGGAGCGGTTGTCGGACCCCCAGCGGGACTGGCGCGGGGCGCCACGATCCGACGAATCGGAACGGTCATACCGCTGCGGAGCGCCACCACCCGACGAATCCGAACGGCCATACCGCTGCGGAGCACCACCACTCGACGAATCCGAACGGTCATACCGCTGCGGAGCACCACCACCCGACGAATCCGAACGGCCATACCGCTGCGGACCTCCGCCACCCGACGAATCCGAACGGCCATACCGCTGCGGCCCACCACCAC
>DAIESZ010000336.1 GCA_027346035.1 Propionibacteriaceae bacterium | reverse complement strand
ATCCTCAACGTCGCCTACGGGGGCACGCTGTACCAGGACCTGCCGAGCGAGGTGCCAGGCGCCATCCAGCACGAGCAGGCGTCGGCCCGCCACGTGCTGAGCCATCAGGTCGAGGTCTCTCCGGGGTCGCGTCTGGCCGGTGTGCTCGGGAACGCCGGGACGATCGGGGTCACGTCGTTCCACCATCAGGCGGTGAAGCGGCCCGGGGAGGGGCTCGCCGTGGTCGCCACCGCCCCCGACGGGCTGGTCGAGGCGGTCGAGGCCACCGATCACCCGTGGATCCTCGGCGTGCAGTGGCACCCGGAGATGAGCCATCCGGTCGACCTCGCCGCGAAGCGCCTGTTCGCGGGCTTCGTCGCCCGCTGCGGCCCCACCCGCTGACCGGCCCGATCAGCCGGCCGGCGTCCCCGTCTCCCCGTCCGGGATGAGGTGTTGGGCGAGCAGCCTGGCGGCGGGGCCGAGGTCGTGACCGAGCTTCAGCACGGTGTCGGGCAGGTCGTCCTGGAACGATCCGCCGGCGGCGACGAGGGTCGATGGCGCCGAGGCCGCGACCCGCGCGACGAGGTGGCGGGCCTGCGCGAGGTCGTCACGCTGGGGCACCGAGAGCACGAGGCAGGCGGCGTCCGCGGCGCGCAGGGCCACGAGCACATCGTCGACGGGCACGTCTGCCCCGATGAACCGCACGTCGAGGCCGCGCCGCTGAGCCGCCACGGCGAACGCCAGCAGTCCGAGGTCGTGCTGCACGCCGGCCGCCTGCGCCACCACGATCCGTGGGGCGTCGGGACGCAGCGAGGTCAGGGCCAGCGCGAGCAGCAGCCGACCGCGGATGGCCTGGCTGAGGAAGTGCTCGCCGGAGACGTCGAGACGCCCCTCGGCCCAGGCGACGCCCACGTCGCGCAGCGCCGGCCGGAGCCAGCCGTCGACGACCTGCTCGAAGCTGCCCGCGGCGAATGCGCGTTCGAGATCGGCGCGCATCGCGGCGGTGTCGAGGGCCGCGGCGGCCCGGACGAGTTCGCGCCCGGCCTCGCCGGGAGCGGGTGGTTCGGGCGGGGGCAGAACTGAGGGCGCCTCCTCGTCCCGCACCCGGTCGGCGGCCTGGTTCGCCGCCAGGCCCTGCTCGATGAGCTCGGCCATCCGGGTGATCGCGCGCAGGTCGCGGTCGCTGTACGCGCGGTAGCCACCGGACGTGCGCTCGGGAGCGACGACGCCGTAGCGGCGCTCCCAGGCGCGGATGGTCGTGGCCGGGACGCCGGTACGCGCGGCCACCGTCTTGATCGTGTACATCGTTCCTACCGTCTCACAGAGAGGGGGGTACTTCGGGGTGGGTTTCACGAGTCGTCTGGACCAGGTCCACTTCGTGTGGCAACATTAGACAAACCCTATACATCCTCCCAGGACGGCGCAACGACCATGACCACCCCGACAGCACCCGACGCACCCATCGACACCGTGGTGATCGGTTCCGGCGTGTCCGGCCTCACCGCCGCCTACCTGCTCGCCACCCGGACCGCCCAGCGCGTCGTGCTGCTGGAGGCCGACTCCCGGGTCGGCGGCCATGCCCACACCCACGACCTGCGCGCCGACGACGGCTCACCGATGGGGGTCGATTCGGGATTCATCGTCCATAACGACCGCACCTATCCGACGCTCCTCCGCCTGTTCAGGGAACTCGGCGTCGAGACCCAGCCCACCGACATGAGCCTCAGCGTCAGCTGCGAGGGCTGCGGTCTCGTGTGGTCGGGTGGCCAGGGCCCGGGGGCGGTGTTCGCCCAGCGCCGCCGGCTGGCCGATCGCCGGTTCCTCGGCATGCTCGCCCAGGTGCCACGGTTCCACCGGGCCGCGCACGCGGTGATCCGCGACGGCGACGACGACCTCAGCTGGGGAGAGTTCCTGCGCCGCGGCCACTACTCGCAGTACTTCATCGACCACTTCGCGATCCCCCTCGTGTCGTGCGTGTGGTCGGCGTCCGGTGACGACGCCCTGGCCTACCCCGCGCGCTACCTGTTCACCTTCCTCGACAACCATGGGCTGCTCTCGATCGGGAGGTCGCCCCAGTGGCGCTCGATCGTCGGCGGGTCGCGCCGCTACGTCGACGCGATGGTGGAGCGGATCGGCGACGTGCGGAGGGACGCCGCGGTCGTCTCGGTGAGGCGTCACGGCGACCACGTCGAGGTCGTCACGGCGTCCGGGCAACGGCTGGTCGCCCGGCAGGCGATCATCGCCACCCACGCGGACGCCGCGCTGCGGATGCTCGCCGACGCGACGCCGGGCGAGGCCGCCGATCTGGCCGCGATCCACTACTCGCGCAACGAGACCGTGCTGCACCGCGACGAATCGGTGCTTCCCTCGACCCACCGGGCGTGGGCATGCTGGAACTACCGCGCCTCGACGTGCGGGGGCGACGGCGACGCGGTGGCGGTCAGCTACGCGATGAACCGGCTGCAGTCACTGCCGACCAGCACCCAGCACGTCGTGACCCTCAACCCGCAACACCCGATCGACCCCCGGAAGGTGGTGGCGACGATGACCTACGAGCACCCGATCTACACCCGTGAGTCGGTGGCCGCCGCCACGAGGCTGCGGGACGCCGGCGGCCCTCGGCTCGCGTTCGCGGGTGCACACCTCGGGTGGGGGTTCCACGAGGACGGCGCGGTGTCGGGGCTGCGGGCGGCCGAGCGGTTCGGCGTCCGATGGAACTGACGCGGGCGGGTCGCGCCCCGCTGAACCGGACGGCGACGAAACCGGCCCCGATCGGGCCCGACCCCCAGGGGCCGGCACTGCCCGCGATCGTCGCGGGCACCGTCGCTCACCGGCGCCGCGACCCGATCGCCCACTCGTTCCGGGTGCGCCACGACATGTGGCTCGTCGACGCCGACCACCTGCCCGACCTCGGGCGGTGGCGGCGAGTGATCGGCGAGATCCGCCCGGTCGACCACCTCGGGGCGGGTGGTCTTCGGCAGGACCTCGCCCGGCTGCTGGCCCAGCACGGGATCGACCTCGCCGGCACCGACCGGATCGTCATGCTCGCCAATGCGCGGTCGCTCGGGCAGGTGTTCGACCCGCTCACCGTCTACTGGATTCGCCGGGGTGACGACGTCGCCGCCGTCGTGCTCGAGGTCAACAACACCTACGGCGGCCGCCACCCGTATGTGCTCGTGCCAGACCCGCAGGGCCGGGCGGAGGTCGACAAGCAGTTCTACGTGTCGCCGTTCCACGACGTCTCCGGACGCTACGTCGTGCGCGCCGAGGCGTCCGACCGGGGGGTCGTCGTGTCGGTGGCCCTCGACCGTCCTGGCGCCCGCCGGTTCTCGGCGTCGGTGCACGGGCCGGTCCGCCCGCTGACCCTGCGCACGGCGGTGCTGTCGGCCCTGATGCGTCCACTGCCGGGCTGGCGGGTGCCCGCCCTGATCCGTGCCCACGGCATCTGGCTGTGGGCGAGGGGCCTGCCGATCCGGCCGCGCCCCGTCAACCATGTCGCTGCGGGAGTCGATCCCGCGTGGGGAGACCGATGATGAGCATGATCCATGAACCCGTCTGCCTGCGGCGTCCGGTGCTGCACCAGGCCTGTCCGATGGCGGCGGCCGCCCGCCTGGCCATGGACTACTCGCTGAGGCGGGTCGGGGCCGCGGCGCAGTTGCCGGGCGGACGCCGCCTGGGCACCCCCGGCGTCGCACCGACGATCGAGATCGTCCATCCCGATGCGGCGTTCGAACGGATGGGTCACCAGCCGAACCTCGGGGTGGGGGAGTCGTACATGGCAGGGGACTGGCGTGCCGCCCCCGGCGTCGACCTGGCAACGGCGATGCTGCCGTTCGCCGAGCGGCTCGTCGCCCGCGAGCCGGCGCCGGTGAAGGTCGTCCGCAAAGTGGTGAACCGCGCGCTGCCGGGGGAGACCCGCAACACGCTGCGGCAGGCCCGGCGCAACATCGAGGCCCACTACGACCTCGGCAACGACATGTTCGAGAGCTTCCTCGACGACACGCTCACCTATTCGAGCGCCCGGTTCGACGCGGGAACGCCTCGGCATGCCCAGTCGCTCGAGGATGCCCAGGTACGCAAGATCGACCTGGCCCTCGATCGGGCGGGCGTTGTCGAGGGCAGCCGCGTCCTCGAGATCGGCACCGGGTGGGGGACGTTGGCGATCCTCGCGGCCCGCCGCGGGGCCGAGGTCACCTCGATCACGATTTCGCCGTCGCAGGCTGCGCTCGCCCGCGAGCGGATCGCCCAGGCGGGCCTGTCGGAGCGGGTCAGCGTCGAACTGCGCGACTACCGCGAGCAGGAGGGCCGATTCGACGCGGTCGTGAGCATCGAGATGATCGAGGCGGTCGGAGAGGAGTTCTGGCCGGGATACTTCCAGGCGATCGA
>DAIESZ010000299.1 GCA_027346035.1 Propionibacteriaceae bacterium | reverse complement strand
GACACCGTCGTCTACAAGAAGTCGCAGGTGCTGTACGGCCTCGATCTCGCCCGGCAGAACATCGGACGGAAGTCTCAGGCGGTGGTGGTCGAGGGCTACACCGACGTCATGGCCGCCCACGTCGCCGGGGTCGACACGGCCGTCGCCAGCTGCGGCACCGCCTTCGGTGACGAGCACGCACGGCTGCTGCAGCGGCTCATGGGCAACCACGACGTGTTCAACGGCGAGGTGATCTTCACCTTCGACGGGGACCAGGCCGGCCAGAACGCCGCGATCAAGGTCTTCAACGGCGACCAGAACTTCATCACCCAGACCTACGTGGCGGTCGAGCCGACCGGGCTGGACCCCTGCGACCTTCGCATGCAGCACGGGGACGCCGCGGTGCGCGAGCTGGTCGCCCGGAGGATCCCCCTGTACCAGTTCGTGATGGCCAACGTCCTCGCCCAGCACGACCTCGACCGCGGCGACGGCCGCCTGGCCGCGCTGCGCCAGGCGGCCCCGCTGGTCGGCAGCATCCGTGACACCTCGCTCGTCAACCAGTACCTGCGCGAGCTGGCGTCCATGCTCGGGATGGACATCGAGGAGGTGCGCCAGGAGGTGTCGCGCAGCAGCCGCCGCCGGATCCAGGCGCGCCCCGACCCTGTGCGGGCCCCCGGTCCAGTCCCCGACGACGTGCTGCCGGCCACCACCCTGCCCTGGCCGGATCCGGCCGACCGACAGCTGGACGCCGAGAGATCCACGCTCAAGCTGATGCTGCAGTATCCGACGCTGTTCGACCAGGAGTGGGACGGCGTCGTCGCCGAAGACTTCTCGCACCCCGCCTACCGGGCCGTGTTCACCGCCATCAGCCAGGTGCCGTGGCGCCCCGACCGGTGGACCGACGGCGTCCGCGACGCCACACCCGACGAGACGGCCCGGCAGTTGCAGATCGCGCTGCTCGTGGAGTCCCTCCCGGGCGAACCCGACGAGTCCTACGCCACCGCCTACGCCTCACGGCTCATGCTCATCGCGGTCACCGCCAGCATCCGCGACCTCAAGGGCCGGTTGCAGCGCACCAATCCCGTCGAGCACAGACCCGAGTACGACGCGATGTTCGGCCGGCTGCTCGAACTCGAGATGCGTCGCAAGCAGCTGCAACTGGCCATCGCCGGCGACGAGTAGGCCTTCCCCGTCCGGTGTGAGGGCTGGGGACGCACCGGTGTTGTCCGCTCGCTCGTGCACCGGCGTCCGACGGGACCGGTGCCGACGGCACCGTGCGGCGTGAGGATCGCGGCATGACACCTCAGCAACCCACGAATTCCCCGCACCCGCGGCGACGGGGCCCCAACCGCGACGTGGCCGACAGCCTGGGCCGACGCCGAACGGCCCGGCTGGACGCCGGTGAGGAGGTGCACCTGGCCCGCCTGATCGAGGCCGGGGTGCTCGCCGCCGGCCTGCTCGCCGCTGACGCCGTGCCGGCCGGTGCCACCCGAGCCGAGCTGAGTGAGCTCGTCGAGGTGGGGAACGCGGCGCGGGAGAGGTTCCACCTCGCGAACCTCGGGCTCGTGCACCAGGCCGTTCGCGAGATGGCCGACTCGTGGGCGGACCCCGACGACCTGTTCCAGGAGGGATGTCTGGGGCTCGTCGAGGCGATCATGCGGTTCGACCACACGCGTGGCGTGAGGTTCTCGACCCACGCCTACCGGTGGATCCGCAAGCGGATGGTGCCGGCCTCGCGGCGGGCCGGGTGCGCCGCCGACGAACCGGACTCGCGGCTGCACTTCATCGCGGTCGTCACCCACACCCGCCGCCTGCTCGAGGAGTCGGGACGCCCGAGTTGCCCGTCGGCGGTGGCCCGCGAACTCGGACGCAGCGTCCGCTGGGTCGAGTCGCACTGGTCGCGCAGCCTGCGCACCCACGACGACCTCGGGAGTGGCCCCGACAACCTGAGGTTGGCCACCCCCGACATCGAGATGGACGAACCGGCCGACTGGTGGCTCGACGAACTGCCGCCGCGGGAGCGCCAGCTGCTGGTTCATCGCTACGGCCTGCGGGGGGAGGTGCCACTGGGTGACGTCGACCTCGCCGGGCTGCTCGGTGTGGTGCCGCACGATCTGCAACGGGTCGACACCCTCGCCCGGGAGCACGTCCGCCAACTGCTCAGCGAGGGGCAGTGCGAGTCGTTCGTGCTGCCCCGGATTGCCTGACACGACGCATCGACCGCCACAATGGGCCCATGAGATGGCCCTGGCAGCGTGACCACGATGATGACCTGCTCGCCGAGCTGGCGAGCCGACTGGGCGAGTCGCCGGCGTCCGTGACCCGCCGACGGCTGGCCAGTGCCCGCGGGCCGGTCGACGCGGTGGTCGCTCTGCGCGATGCGCTGGCGCTGCGACACCCCGATGCCGGCAGCACGGACGCCGGGTCGGCGGCGGACCCGTGGCGAGTGCTGCAGTGGCCCGAGGTGCGCTCCGGCGCCTGGGACGGCGGGACCGGCCTCCTCAGCGTCACCACGCTCGATGGCAGCACCCAGCGGCTGCAGCTGAGCGAACCGGGACGCCTGCCCGGTGTCTTCCACGAACGGGTCCAGTCGACGATCCTGGTCGAGGAGCGGATCCCCGTGCCGGGGGGCGAGGTGCTGGTGTCCGGACGCCGCCAGCCCGCCGGCGCCGGCACCACCGCGGCCGAGCAGCACGTGGTCTGGCACGCGGTGGCCATCGGACGCGCCGACCTCACCGATCCGGGGGTGTCGCGGCTGGTCATCGCGGCCACCGAGCGACTCCGGGCTGATTACGAGTTGTGATCGGCTTTCTGCTAGTGTTCACACCGCGCTGAGGCGCTGATCCCCTGTAGCTCAATTGGCAGAGCATCTGACTGTTAATCAGAGGGTTCCTGGTTCGAGTCCAGGCGGGGGAGCCACTAGGAAGGCCGTTGTGACTAGGTGAAAGACCAGTCACACGGCCTCTTTCATTTCTAGGCGTGCTGCCTACGTGCGATAGGTCCCGTGGTGTGAACCGGAAGGAACTCACCATGACCAGCACCACCATCCCAGCGGACGAGGTAGTCGAGTTCCTCGTCTCCGAGGGCTACGACCGGGCCGATGTGCTCGCCACCATCGACTCACCGCGCGCGTCAGCACCGGATGCGCCTACTCTTGGCGCCTACCTGGCGTCGGCGGTGGCGACCCCGTATTGAGATGGGTCTCGTCGGTCCAGCGCGCCACCGTCGACAGGATGGCGAGCATCTCGAGGGCCTCTTGGTCTGTTCCCTCGAAGTCTCCGTGGGATACGAGGTTGCGCACCCCTGCGAACGCACCCTGGGCCAGAAGATGGAGGCCCTCTTGTCGGCTCTTCCAGGCGTCATCGTCAGGATCTCCTGGCAAGTGCAACCTTGTAGCACCCGAACGAGGCTGATTCGGGGCAAAGACTTCGTTCACCAACTTACGGTCATGCAGGACCGACCTCGCCTTGGCGCGGCCGGCGCGAAGGCGTTCCCAGCGCCTCCGGCGAGTGACCTGTCTCCCCGTCCACAGTCGGACACTGCGCCGGTGTCAACTTGTCGCAGTCCCCGTCACGCAGCCCCTACCCGAGTTGGGTCAATCAGTGCACACTCCCCACACGAACCACCTAGTCGAAGCCAGGTCACACCCCAAAATCCCGCCACGTGAACCAACTCGGGTCGGACTCGATCAGCCGACGATGGCCTCGGCTCCCTGCAGACCCGCGGTCACGATGTCCGCCGCGGCCATCACCGCGACCTCGACCGCCTTGGACTCGGGATCCTCGTCGTTGACGGCGATGGCATAGGCGACCCGGGCGACGTACGAGGTGAGCGAGCTGACCTCGTCGAGGATGGCGTCCGAACGCGTCGCGCCGGCTGGGTCCTCCGCGAGCTCGAAGAAGTGCCACCCGCTGCACGCCAGGGCGGGCACGACGAGAATCGCGTCGACGATCGCCCCGGTCGCTCGGCCGTCGGAGGCCGCCAGGTTCTTCATGATGCCCTCGGACGCGGCGAACCTGGTCTGAAGCGGGCCGGAGAACACGGTCTTCGCGAGGATGCGGATGACCGTGGTCCCGGTCGAGACGACGCTGACGACCTCGTTCTCGATGGAGTCCCGGGGGATGAGGACGTCAGTGCCCCCCACCGAGATGCCACCGAGGATGCCGCACACCGCGGAGGGGATGG
>DAIESZ010000069.1 GCA_027346035.1 Propionibacteriaceae bacterium | reverse complement strand
GTCGGCCACGGTCAGTTCCGCCGTCGACCCGGGCGATCCTGCCCGGCGTCCAAACAGTGAGGGTCACGGCGGGTCGAGCCGCACCGCCGTAGTGGCCGCGATGGCCGCCAATCTCGCGATCGCGGTGACGAAGTTCGTCGCCTGGCTGCTCACCGGGGCGTCGTCGATGCTCGCCGAGGCGATCCACTCCACGGCCGACATGACCAACCAGATCCTGCTGCTGCGTGGCGGACGAGACGCGGCCCAGCGCGCCGATCCCGAGCACCCCTTCGGGTACGGTGCCGCGCGCTACGTCAGCGCGTTCCTGGTGGCGGTCATCCTGTTCAGTCTGGGCGGCATGTTCGCGCTCTACGAGGCCTACCACAAGTGGCACCAGGCGCGCCTGGGCGTCGAGGACGAGTTGTTGTCGTCCCGGTGGTGGTGGGTTCCGCTGGTCGTGCTCGTGTTTGCCGCGTTCGCCGAGGGCGCGAGCCTGCGCACCGCGGTCCGCGAGTCGAACCCGACGCGTGGCCGGATGCCCTGGCCTCGTTTCATCCGCGCCGCGAAGGCCCCCGAACTTCCGGTCGTGCTCCTCGAGGATTCCGCGGCGGTCGTCGGCATCGTGTTCGCATTGTTCGGCGTCGGCATGACCCTGCTCACGAGGAACCCGATCTTCGACGTCGTGGGAACCGCCCTCATCGGGCTGCTGCTGATCGCCGTCGCAATCACCCTGGGGGTGGAGACTCGCAGCCTGCTCATCGGCGAGTCGGCCTCCCCGGAGGCGCGGCGCCGGATCCGTGAGGCGCTGGCCGCAACCCCGGGCGTCGAACGGATCATCCACCTCAAGACCCTGCACCTCGGTCCCGACGAGGTGCTGCTGGCGGCCAAGATCTCGGTCGAGCCCACCGAGTCGGCCCGACGGGTCGCCGAGATCATCGACGCCGCCGAGGAGCGCATCCGCGCGGCAGAGCCGACCGTGACCGCGCTCTACCTGGAGCCCGATATCTACCGCGATGATCACCGTCCGACGGATCGGCCCGACCACTGAGCGGGACCGCCGAGACACGCGGCTGCCCGGGTCCGCTGGTCGTCTGACCGACGTGTTTCGCGGCGTTGTGGGTCCTGTTGGCCGTGGACCGTCGTGGTCGCGGCACGGGGGGCGTGCCCGCTAGGGTCGTCGCATGAGTGATCTGCGACGCGTGCTGGTGCTCAACGGGGTCAACCTCGGGCGGCTCGGACGCCGTGAACCCCACATCTACGGCTCG
The DNA here is from genome assembly GCA_027346035.1 of Propionibacteriaceae bacterium. Classification (GTDB taxonomy): domain Bacteria; phylum Actinomycetota; class Actinomycetes; order Propionibacteriales; family Propionibacteriaceae; genus JAJYQH01. Next base: position 5,245 of record DAIESZ010000069.1, on the reverse strand, counting down.
GTCACCCACGAGCAGTTGGCCGAGCACCTGGTCGGCACCGGCGCCGGCCTTGGGCTCGCCGTCGAGGTGCGCCAGACGGACCACGAGGGGGAGCTGGTGCAGTGGCTGCACGAGGCGGCCGACCAGGAGATCCCGGTCGTCCTCAACCCGGCCGCGTGGAGCCACTACTCGATCGCGATCGCCGACGCGGTCGCGCAGGTGCCTGTGGTGGTCGAGGTGCACATCTCGAACGTGCACCGGCGTGAGGAGTTCCGGCACCACTCGGTGGTGTCGCGTTACGCCACCGGTGTGATCGTCGGTCTCGGGCTCGGCGGCTACGACCTCGCGCTCACCCACATCGCCGCGACCGCATGACGGTGCTCCGGCCGGCACGGACTGGTGATGAGGAGCAGCTCGTCGGGTTGATCGCGGACCTGGCGGCATACGAGCGCGAGCCGGACGCCGCCACCGCATCACCCGCCGACCTCGCCGCGGCCCTGTTCCCCCGAGACGGCACCCCGCGGGTGTTCGCCGAGGTCGCCGATCACGACGGACATCTCGTCGGCATGGCCGTCTGGTTCTACACGTTCTCGACCTGGACCGCGCGGCACGGCATCTGGCTCGAGGACCTGTTCGTCGTCCCGGACCACCGCGGCCACGGGTTGGGCGGACGCCTGCTCTCCCGCCTCGCCCACCGGTGCCTCGGCGAGGGGCTCACCCGGCTCGAGTGGGCGGTGCTCGACTGGAACGAGCCGGCCCTGGGCTTCTACCAACGCCAGGGCGCCGAGGCGATGAGCGAGTGGACGACCCACCGCGTCTCCGGTGCCGCCCTGAGACGATTGGCCGAGGTTGGCGTCTCCGGTGCCCCCCCGAGCCACCTGGTCGAGGATCGCGAGGGCACGCTCCACGCTCGACGCTGACGTGCCGCGCCCCGGTGCCCGGCGGCCAGTGCCGGGTGCCCGGCGACCGGTGCCCGGCGACCGAAGTCTGGCGCCCGTCGTTCGGCTGGGACTTTTCGGGCTCGGTCTCAGCGGCTGGCGATTTCGACGGTTGTGCTGGCGATCTCTGCCGAGTGGCTGGCGATCTCTGCCGATTCGGTGTCGTTTTCGCCAGCCGTAGCAGAGATCGCCAGCCGTTCGGGCACGGGCTGTTGAGATCGCCAGCCGCTCGAAGTCGCTGGACGGGTTCGCCGGCTGCTCGCAGATGGGACGCGGGTCGTGCGGGGCCGTCCACGCCGCGCGGCGGGATGGCGCGCTTGACGACCGATCATGATGACGCGTCCCGCCGCCACCCCCCCGGGGGAGGTGCCGGCGTCGGCGTCCGACCGGGACGTCCACCTGCGCTGGTCGGTCGAGGTGGATCGACCCGACGGTCCCCCCGACCCCGTGACCGTGGTCCCTGGGGCCTTCTGGCAAGCGTCGCCGCCGCGCGAACGGCGACCTCCGGGGGCCGACCACCGGCAGCGAGGACGCCCGCTCCAGGGCAGTAAGCTCGCCCCCATGGACTACCGCGTGGCTGATCTGTCCCTCGCCGACTTCGGACGCCGGGAGATCGCCCTGGCCGAGCACGAGATGCCGGGTCTCATGGCGATGCGCGAGCGTTACCGTGAGTCGCAACCGTTGGCCGGGGCCCGGATCGCCGGGAGCCTGCACATGACCGTGCAGACCGCGGTGCTCATCGAAACCCTCACCTCTCTGGGCGCCCAGGTGCGCTGGGCATCGTGCAACATCTTCTCCACCCAGGACCACGCCGCCGCGGCCGTGGTCGTCGGCGACGGGACCCCGGACGTCCCCACCGGCTCGCCGGTTTCGCGTGGAAGGGTGAGAGCCTTCGGGACTACTGGGAGCAGACCCGTGAGATCCTCAACTGGCCGGACGGACTCCCGCCGAACATGATCCTCGACGATGGCGGGGACGCCACCCTGCTCGTTCATCGCGCTGTCGAGTTCGTCAAGGCCGGTGAGGTGCCCCAGCCCACCGGCGACGATCCGGAGGAGTACCGCGTCGTGCTCGATCTGCTGCGCGACGACATCGCCGGTGGACGCACCGACTGGGTCGCCATCGCGAACGCGGTCCAAGGGGTCACGGAGGAGACCACGACCGGGGTCCACCGGCTCTACGAGATGGCCCGACACCAGGCCCTGCTGTTCCCGGCGATCAACGTCAACGATTCGGTCACCAAGAGCAAGTTCGACAACAAGTACGGCGTCCGGCACTCGCTCATCGACGGCATCAATCGGGCCACCGACACCCTCATCGGAGGGAAGGTGGCGGTCGTGTGCGGATACGGAGACGTCGGCAAGGGCTGCGCGGAGGCCCTGCGCGGCCAGGGCGCCCGGGTCGTGGTCACCGAGATCGACCCGATCTGTGCCCTGCAGGCCGCGATGGCCGGCTATCAGGTCACCACGCTCGACGACGTCATCGACACCGCCGACATCTTCGTCACCGCCACCGGATGCCTCGCGGTGATCAGCGCCGAGCAGATGTCGCGGATGAAGCACCAGGCGATCGTCGGCAACATCGGCCACTTCGACAACGAGATCGACATGGCCGGGCTCAGCGCCTGGCCGGGCGTCGAGCGCATCACCGTCAAACCGCAGGTCGACCTGTGGAAGTTCGACGACGGGCACGCGATCATCGTGCTGTCCGAGGGGCGACTGCTGAACCTGGGCAACGCCACCGGCCACCCGAGCTTCGTCATGAGCAACTCGTTCACCAATCAGGTGCTCGCGCAGATCGAATTGTTCACCCGCCCCGAGGAGTATCCGACCGGGGTTCACACGCTGCCGAAGCATCTCGACGAGGAGGTGGCGCGGCTGCATCTCGGGGCGCTCGGGGTGAAGCTCACGACCCTCAGCCCGCGCCAGGCCGACTACCTCGGCGTCCCGGTCGAGGGACCGTACAAGAGCGAGCTCTACCGCTACTGAGGCAGCGTTCCGGCGTGCGGACGCCGTGCGTCGCGCGAGGACGCCGTGACGAGGCCTGCCGTCGCGGGCCGCGCGGTCAGGCCGCCGAGCCGGGCAGCGGATGCTCGCCGGCGTCCAGGACCGCGAGCAGTTCACCGGTGGTGTCGAAGCGCCGCACGCGCACGACACAGTTCACGGGCAGCGGCCCGCCGTAGATGTGCGGGAACTTCTCCGACGCCGGATCGCGGGGGGATACGCACTCGTGCCGGATGTCCAGTCCCGCCTGGGCGATGAGCCGGGCGTCGAGGTCGAGCAGCACGAGCGGCTGGTGCACATCGCCGAACAGGTAGCGCACCACCCGCGACGCCTGCTCGTAGGAGTCGCTCGCATGCATGAAGCCGATCTCCTCGATCGTCGAGTTCAGCGTCGAGCGCTCGTAGCGGCCGGATTCGCGGGCGGCGTCCCACTCGTCGGCGACCGCGATGTGGCACATCATCGGGAATCATCCCTGCCGGACCGTGGGTTGAGCGACTCCCAGATCTCCTTGCATTCGGGGCAGACCGGGTACTTGTCGGGGTTTCGGGACGGAACCCACACCTTGCCGCACAGGGCGACGACCGGGGTCCCCATGACCATCGCCTCGGTCAGCTTGGCTTTGGGGACGTAGTGCGAGAACCGGTCGTGGTCACCGTCCTCCTCGAGGGCGGCGCGCTCGTCGACGACCGTCTGGGATCCGGGGGCAAGCTGCTGACTCATGGGTCGAGTGTAGGACGGGAGACCCCGCCCGCAGGGGTGGTGCTCATGGACGCCCCGGAGCGCACCCGCGACTGTCGCGCATGCCACGGTCTGTGGTCGGATGGTGCCGTGACGACGCCGATCGGACCCGGGGCACCCCGCTCGCTGCTCGTCGGACTGCTCACCAGCGTCGTCGCGGTCGCCTTCGAATCGGTGGCGGTGGCGACCGCGATGCCGCAGGCGGCCCGTGACCTCGGGCGGATCGGGCTGTACGCCTGGGCGTTCACGATGTTCGTGCTCGGGATGGTGGTGGCGACGGCGATCGCCGGCCGCATCGTCGACCGGATCGGGCCGGTGTGGCCGGTGCTCGGCGGCCAGGCGCTGTTCGTGATCGGGCTGGTGGCAGCCGGGTCGGCCACGTCCATGCCGATGCTCATCGCCGCCCGCTTCGGGCAGGGCCTCGGTGGGGGAGCGTTCAACCTCGCGTTCATGGTGGTGATCGCACGGGCCTACGATCCCGCGGCCCGGGCGCGGGTCATGACCGCCTTCTCGGTGTGCTGGACGCTGCCGGCCTTCGTGGGCCCGTTCGTCGCGGGCTGGCTCACCGACCATCTGTCGTGGCATTGGGTGTTCTGGTCGGTGGCTCCGGTGATGGTGCTCGCGATGCTCGTGATGACCCCTGCGCTGCTGTCGCTGCGGTCGACGGAACCCCCACCGGCCGACGACCAAGGGGTGCTGCCCGCACCGGTGCCGGTGTGGGCCTCGTTGGTCACAGGTGCCGGGGTCGCCGGCGTCCAGTACGGGGGGATGCTCGGGGGAGCACGCGGCCTCGCCGTGGCGCTCGTCGCCGTGGCCGCGCTGGTGGCCGGCGTCCCCCGGCTGATGCCGCCCGGCTTCCTGCGGCTCGGACGCGGCCTGGTGGCGGTGGTGTGGGCGCGGTTGCTGCTTGCCGGGGCGTTCTTCGCGTCGGAGTCCTTTCTGCCGTTGATGCTCGTGGAACAGCGCCACATGAGCCTCACCCGGGCGGGACTGGCGATCACCGTGGGCTCGCTCGGGTGGACGTTCGGGTCATGGTTGCAGTCGCGGTCGTGGCTGTCGTGGCGCCGCGACGTCATCGTCGTCGTCGGTGTCGTGCATCTCAGCATCGGGCTCGCCCTGGTCACGACGTTCGCCCGGTTCCCCGCGCTGCCGCTGGCCGTGCCGGGGATCGGCTGGGTGCTCGCGGGCGTCGGCATGGGCATGGCGGTGGCCAGCACGTCGCTGGTCGTCATGGCCCTGTCGCCCGGACAGCTGCTCGGTCGCAACTCGTCCTCGTTGCAGGTCGGCGACGGGCTCGGCACGAGCATTCTCGGCGGGGTCGCGGGGGCCGTGTTCGCCGCGCTGCACGGGAAGGTCGCTGCGTCCCACACCTTCGGCACCGTGTTCGCCGTGGGCCTCGTGGCCGCCGCCGCCTCGATCCTGGTGAGTGTGCGCGTGGGGGCGGTCGTCAACGAGTCGCGCGACAGCGACAGGTGACGCCTCGGGGTGCGGTGCGGGACACCGCCCAGCGGCCCGTGAAGGCCGGGGGCCGTTCACCGTGGCATAGTGAATTGTCCCCGGGCGCCGCCGTGCGCGCCCGATCGAGAG